>JBAXUN010000075.1:0-11188 GCA_037129655.1 Actinomycetes bacterium | reverse complement strand
GGCTTTCGCTGCGCGTGGAGTCCCGAGCCACCAAGCACGATCGCCCCGGCCACGGCGGCGACTACTGACACCACCGCTGCGCCGGGGTGCTGCGCCCCGCCCCGTTCGAGCTAGCAGATCACGTTACCTGTCTTGATGGGGTTCCATTGGAGTGGTGGTGTGAAATGGTGACGTTTATTCTTGGTACTTCGGACTATTCCAAGCCGAGAATCTTCATTGCTTCGGCGTTCGCATTTTTGGATTGTTCGTATGACATGTGATTGTTCAAGATGTCGTAAGCATCCTCGTAGTTGACCGTTTTCCTATGGACCGCGTTCGTTACCTGATTGGCAATGTCGTCGGAGTTGCTACTGAGCGATTTCGTTAGTGGTATTTCGTATGCGCCCTGCCTACTTACCATGAGCGATGTCGCATCATCGACTTCAATGACGCTGCCCCGTAGGACGCCTTTAAGTTCGGTTGTACCGAAACTGCTTCTCACGGAAGTACCAATCACGTCATCTCCCAACTCACCGCTGGCATGTGGGATTTTATTCCCAAAAATGGTGCGGCCATGCGGTTTCACGGCGAATCTACCCTTTTTGTTGAGGTCTCCGAATTTTTCTGTCACCCATCCTTTTGTGGTTGTTGAATTTGCTGGTTGTTTTCGGGCTACGATCCAGAATTTGACGCGGGGTGCGACGACTTTTATGGCGAGGCTGCTGAGTCCAGACGCAGCGAATCCCATCGCGGCCCCCATAAATGTTGCGACGCCAAGATTTTTCCAGTTGAATTCGCCTCCGTCGACGAGTTGCGAGACGGTCTCGCCGAGACCACTGGAGACAGCTCCGACAACGGCGCCGATTGCGACTTGTGTTGCGAAGTTGGCGAGTGTGAATCCGAGAGCTCCAGCGGTGCCGATTCCGAAGGTGAGGGTGCCGATTGCGATGCCGGCGACGACGGCGACGATCGTGCCGACGATTTGGCCGGTGCTCCAGTTTCCGGTTGGGTCGGAGAGGTTGATTGGATCACCGACGGCGTATTCGTACGCGTTGAGGCCGGCGGTGACGCTAGGGTCTGCTTGGAGGAATCTTCCTGTGTCGGGCGAGTATTCGCGGGCTCCCACGATCATGATCTTTGTGGCGAATGGGAGTGTTTCAACGCCACTGCCAGCCTGCCAGCCCATCATTAGCTCAGCGAGCACGAGGGGCGTTTGTGGGTCTACGAGGGGCGTGTTTGAGATGGTGTTGCCGCTGGGGCTGTAGAGGTGTGTTTGGGTGGGGCTGTGGGTGCCGATTGTGCGCCAGGTGTCATTGCCGATCTGATCGTTGTAGTGCCACGTTTGGGGTGTACCGGTCGCGTCGAGGGCGACGGTAACGTCGTCGGCGATGCTGACGATTTGACCAGCAATCTTGTTGTGCTGGTCGAGTAGAAGATTCTGGCCGGAAGGGCGCGAGACAATGCTGTGGGTCGGGTGACTTGTTGAGGCGTGTGTGGCTATGACTTCGGACCCGGTGAAGGTGAAGGTTTTGGTGCCTTGGTGGGCGCTGGTGAGGTGGCTTGCGGCGTCGTAGGTGAGTGTTGCGGTGCCGAAGCGTGTGATGCGGCCAGCAGCATCCGATTCGATGCCGTTTGCGAGATTTGGGTGGGTGCTGCTGGTTGTGTTGTTGTCTTCGCCGTACGTGAAGGTCGAGGTGCGTGTTTCGCCGGCAGCGTTGGTGGTGATGCTTTTGGTGCGGTTACCGTTTTTGGCTTCTGTGCCGGTGTATTCGGATTGCCAGCGTGTTGCGAGGACGTGCTGGGTGCCTGTTTCGATTGTGTCAATCAGGCGTCCATCCTGGTTGTATGTGTAGTGATAGTTCGCGGTGCCTGTCGGTCCGGTCAGGGTTCGCGAGAGGATGCGGTTTGTTGGTGAGAATGTTTCGTGTTCGGAAACAGTTGTTCCGTCGGCAAAGGTGCGGACGACGCGATTCTGATTATTGTTCGCGTCGTATCCGTACGTTTCGGATGAGCCGTTCTGGAAGTCACGCTTGTGGGGGAGTCCATCAGTCTGGTACGTGTTTGTGACGATGAGTGTGCCGTTGAGGCTGATCGTTGCGATTTGTCCATCGTTTGCGTACGTGTACGTGGTGGTGCGTACTTCGCCTAGTTGCGTTGTGTCCGTTACGGATGTGAGGAGTTGTGTTGCGGGGTCGTAGTGTTGAACGGTCGTCGTTCCGTGCGCGTCGATCGTCTTGTATACATTGCCGTTGGTGTCGAGGAAGGACTTTGTGGTCGAGGCGCCCGTTTTGGTATGTGTCGTGGTCGAGACTTCGAGTGGATTGCCGCCGACCATGACACTGCTCGAAACGCTATACGGATCGCCAAGCCCGGTCTGGCTTGTTGTAAATGTCAGATTGTCGGGTGTATGAGACCCACAGATTGTGCTGGTTGGTGTGGTGGTTTTGACGAGGCCGCCACCTTCGCCGTAGGTACCGCCGACCGATCCGAGTCCAGGCGTGTTTGTCTGTGAAAGGCTTTGGGCGGGTTGGGTGACGGTGGTGCCTTGACAGTCGGTGGCGGTAGCGCCAGTCGTGTTGTGGTCAAAGGTCGTGGTGTGGCCAGACGCGTCAGTCACACTTGTCGATTGGCCGTAGTCACCATTGGCCGGGTCGTAGGGCGCGTAGGTGCGTGATGTGCGCTCATGCATTGGCGTGTCGGTTGCGACGAGTTGGCCTGTGACGGGATCGAATTCGTTCTTGGTGGTGAGCATTGCCGTGCCACCGTTGACGTGTTCGCGCGTCCCGGCGCTTGTTGCGAGGCCATAGTTGGGCCGTAGTTGAGTCGTCGGGATTGGAGCCTCAGCGCCACCGGGAGGGATAGCGAGGATGTTGACGCCCGCGGCGCCACTCGTCGAGGAGACGTCGACTTGGATGTTTGCGGTTGCGTCCTTTGCGATGGTTGGTGTGCAGCTCGACCCACAAGCAACACCGTTGATCCAGAGTTGCGCGGTTGTCGTGCTACGAAACGCGTACTTGCCGCTCGTGGGTGCAACGTAGAGGCCAGAGAGGCGTGCGCTCCAGTCGCCCGTACCGACCGGTTTAGTTGTCCAGTTAAAGTTGAGTGTCGATACGATCGATGTTGCGCCAGGCAGGATCGGTCCGGTCGTTGCGTCTTTTGGTGCGCCGTTAAAGCCTGCATTGTCCCAATACCTCGTGGCGAGCCCTGTCCAGGCTTTGCCGTTTACATCTTGGTCGTAGGCAACAGTCGAGAGTGGAGTTGATGGGCTTGTGAGGGGGCCTTTGGTTGGTCCGAGGTTCGCGACGGGTTGGCCTTGCGCGTTATATGTTGTTTCGGATTGTGTGCCGCTTGCTTCGTCGACTTGGTGGACGAGTTGGCCACTGGCGTTGTACGTGTTTCGTTCGACGCGACCACTAGCGTCACGCGTCCAGTCGGTCTGCATCGTGAGGGGATTCGTCGAGATCGTCTCGGTCTTGCCCATCGATTTGGCTGTGAATGGTGCATACGTGTACGTCGTGAAGGGTCGTGTGAGTGTCTCTGGTGTCGTGTTTTCGCCTGCGCGGAGTGGCGCGGGTTCGGTGACTTTATTGACGCGGCCCTGCGTGTCGTATTCGACTTGGGTCGTGTCGATCATGTTTGTGTCGGAGATGCCGTGTAGTACGCCGGACGCGAGTGCCGTATCGACGCGAGGCTGTCGAAGGCTGGCGAATCGACCACTAGCGTCCCAACCAAGGTCTGTTACCTGAGCGAGGCGTCCCATCCCCATCGCTGCGACGAGTCGACCGATTTGTGGTCCGGCGGGTGTTTGGACGTATTCGAGCATCACGACATTGCCAGCCGAGTTCTGAACGCTGCAAAGATCACCGGATGGTGTTGCGATGAAACCATTCTCGATTGGTGCGTCGCAGATCGGATCGCCACCGTAAAAGAAGTTGATTACTCCGCCATCGACGGGGTCTGTCAATGCCGCGAGTCGATTCTGTGTCCACGTCTGATTCGCCGTTGGTGCCCCATCAACCCAGACCTTCGATGGGTGTGATTGGGGTGCTGTGGGTGTGACGGCACCAAATACGGTCACGGTCCGATTATTGTCGGTGACTTGAAACGATCCGTCAGCATTCTCATTCAACATCGATGGGGTGCCTTGACGCCACCCAGCACTGTGATTGCCGAATCGTGGTTGCCAAAGATTGTCACCCGTTTTCGTGAACGTCACGCTCCAACCAACATTGTCAGTCAGCGTCACAGACGCATCAGGATTGCTACTCAGTGTTTCCCACGAAACACTTCCGGTAGCGACAAGATCCCAACCCTTTGGCAGGCCAGGCTGGAGACGATTCGTTGGTCGGTAGAGAAGATTCCAACCCAGAGGGCCTCCCAGAGCGCCAATACTCGGCCCCATCCAGTCATAGACCAGCTCGCCCGTGACAACACTGATACCAACGCCGGCGGCGGCGACGATTTGTTGGGTGCCGGAACGCTGCACATCGACGGACAAACCGAACGGACCATGCGTCACTGCTGGTGTCGTTGACTTAGCGACCCACTTGTATGCGTGACCCTGAATGAGCTTGCCTGCGCCAACTGTCGACTTGGCCGTCCGTGTCGAATCAACCGAGACGGTGTGTTGCCAGACAACAGTCGGATTTTTCGCTGCCAACGAGACAATTTCGAAGGCGACTTGGTTGACGCCTGCCGGCACGTTATGCCATGTCAGGATGGGGGTTGTGGATGTGGCGAGTCCGAGTGATCCGTCAATCACGTCATTCGTGAGGTTCGGGATGACTTGACCAGTCGCAGGGCTCTGCGGCAGAGGATGTAGCGACACAGGATTCGTCCAGACCGTTGTCGCATGCACGACGGGCGGGTATGCCATGAATCCGAGCACCAGCATCGCAATAGTGAGGAGCAGGGCGATGCTTCGTGTGATGGGGTGAAGCGTGTTGTTGGTGCGGGTGTAGATCACGCTGGTTAGCTGCTCTCAGAAGGGGACGTGTGAGACGGTTTGTTTCGGTCCGTAGACCTGTGGCGCTGGGTGCTGCTCAATTGAGCATGTCGCTGTTCGACTGGCTAAATCGCGTGACGATTCTTCGTGGCATCGCGTAGCCGTGATTGGTGATGATTGCGGTGATTGTGTGGCGAGCTTTGGGGTTGCCTTCTTGGCGGAAACGAATCACGCCATTGGTCTTGCTGGTTTTGCCGATTCGTCGTGCGACGCCTCTGGAGGTGTCCCAAAACTGGACGGTGCGACCTTCGAGGCTTCCGAGTCGGTAGGTGAGGATGCTGGTGCGATTGGTCTGGGTGACGCGTGCTTTGATCGTGACGTTATGCAGTGGAAGCGACGTCTCGACGGAGGCGATTACCGAGCCGGCCTGTGCGCGCACGATGTAGGTGCCAGCCTTGTTGACCGGTAGTGCGATCAGCATGCGTCCCGTCTTGGCTTCGGGGAGAAAGAGCGCACCGCTCATCGTGGGGGTCGAGACCGAGGTTGATTGGGCGACGATCGCTCCGGATGGATCGACGATGTCGACGCCGGGGACGCTGCCCGCGGTTCCGTGCACGACGATCTGAACCTGCTTGGTGTCTGCGGGTACCCCGACGGGCCAATCGCCGACTGTTCGGACGCTACGCCGGGCGAGTGCCGTGCGGTACGGCGCAAAGTCGGGGCAGGCGAATCCATAGGTGCCTGTTTTGTCGGTCCAGCGTCGTTCGGCACCAAACTCGATGCGGCGAATCATTCCTAGGAAGCTGACGTCGGCTGTTGCGCACGCTGCGGCGCCATAGTCGGAGAGCACGAGTCGCCCATGCACGCCGGCACTATTGAAGATGCTTAGTTGGCCTTCGCCTTCGAGTTGGATTGCGCGTGTGCCGACGATTGTGCCGGTTAGGTTGACGTTGCCTTGGATGATGCCTTCGGCGTTGAAATGCGAGTTGCCGGTGACGATGACGTAGGGTTCTGCTGCGGCTTGGTAGCACGCGTTGAGTGATGCGACGGTGAACCAGTTCGCGATCATTGCCTCGCCACTGCCGAACCAGCGGAAGCCACTGGTTGGCGCGTTCGGACACGAACCGCCTGTTGCGAAGCCGGCCTGTCCGTCGATCTTCAGGATTGGTGCGCCGAGCACGTCGGGACCAGCGGCGATTGTGCCTGTGCCACTGAGCATGAAGTACGGCTTGAAGCGTGCGGCTAGACCGGCTTGGGTTAGGAATAGTCCGGTGGTGCCGATCGGGAGGCGTGCGGCGACGCTGGCGTGGATAAAGGCGAGCTCGCCATCACGAAACTCGATTGTTCCGGCAGCACCGATCAGTCCGGCTGCGTTCTTGGTTTTGTCGTCGACGGGTGTCTTTGTTGGTGTCTGATCAGTCGCAGGCGTGTCTGTCGGTGTTGTGCTTGTTGGTGTTGGTGGGGTTGTGACCTTCGCTGGGGGTGGCGGGGGGAGCACGGCGAGGTCCATGTTCATGCGCCAGACTGAGACGCTCTCTAGACCGACGATCTCTTCGGTGTATTTGAGGCGGCCACCAAAGGCGAGACCATGAAAATTCGACACGTTCATCATCACGCCGAGATGGCTGACGCCTTTGTCGATCGATACCTCACCCGAGAGCATGCCGGCAATACCGAGTTTCGTGAGTCGCGCCTCGGCGATCACCGACGCACTACCACCGTCTTTCAACGACCAGTGCAGTGTCGCATTGCCGTTGATTGGCATCCCGTACACCGAACTGTCTTTGGGTATCACGACTGTTTGTGTGCCTTTGAAGACGAAGTAATTCGTCGCCGTCAAGACCTTCACGCCGAGCAGGACGACGTCGAACGTGCCGGCGCTCGTCACCTCGAGCGTCTTCGGATCGATTAGGAGTGTCGCTCCATTATTCGGCTCAAAGAGGACACCACTGAACGAGGCTTCGCCTCGAATCCGGTACGAGCCATGATCAGACTCGACGCAACCCTGGATGCGGATAAGACCAATGTTGGTGATGTCGTTCGCGCACGCAGCGACGATTGAGTCGGTGATCGGCGCGAGTGTCGCCGTGTAGGTCGCGGGTTCGATGGCGCCATGAGCGTGAGGCACAGATCTGACGCGGACAATCCAGGCGCCCGTTCTTGGCGCGTTAACGACAAGGGTTGTTGCCGTGGATGTAGTTGTCGAAGCCAGGCTCGCGGCAGTATCGACCGTTGCGTCAGTCGCGCCGGGCTCGAAGATGTCGGCGCGAATCGGCACACCATTCGTGCTCGCTAGAGCGATCCTGATCCGGCCCGGCGTTTCGACCTCAACGCGTTCGTAGCGGGGTGTCAGGTGGTTCGTGGTCGTCGGGGCGTACGTCGTGCCTTGATAGGCCTGGTTGACGATCATCCCCGCCGCGTGTGTGACAGTCGTCGAGCCACTGATTGGAGCGGTCGATGGCTCTGGGGGAAGGTGCGCGGCGGCGACTTGAAATCCGACGGGCCCCGCACTCGAGACTTCGATGATCCAGGTTCCTGGCCAGTCGGCCACGAAACTCGCTTCCTTGCGAACGCTGGTTGCGCTGATCTCCGTGAACGGCGTTGCGATGGTCAGATTCTGATCAGTGACGCCGGGCCGAAACAGGCGCAACGTGACGACATGCGTACTGGCCGTCTGGATTGGGATGAGCGTGAGCATGGTGTGTTCGACGAGCCGTGCACTGATTCGATAGAACACGGGCTTGGTGCCGTCGAGGATGCTTCCACTTGCGGCGGTGTGGTCTGCGAGTGGTATCGCGGATGCAATCGCTTCACCGGGTAGTGGTGTGCTGGCGTTTGCGGCTTGAGTACCCGCGACGAGTGCGAATACGACGAGTGCGAGTGTTGTGATGCCTCGGGTAAAGCGCTGCGGCAAAAGCGTCTGCATGTTTAGCTTCGCATTCGAACTGTGGCGATCGTCAAGCCAGTGTTGAGGCCCGAGAATTCGACGCTGCAGTGCACCGTTCGCCAGCTTGGTGCGCGCAGTGGCGTGCACGTGCCCGTGTGTGCGCCTGCTGGGGTTACGTGGACGTTGATTGCGAAGGACAGTCCGTTGTACGACGTGTCAGTCGCGGAGTATGCGACGTTGTAGATTGCTGCGTACGTAGCTGTGCGCTTGATTGCGCGCAACGCTCCTGTGTAACCGGTGTGGTTGGGGAGGATCGTGGTCGCATTGTCGGAGTGCGTTGCGCGCAATGCACTCGACCAGTACGGCCCATTAGCGCGGACGAGATTGTGTGGCAACGAGTTAACAATCTTGATTTCGAGCGGACGAGTCGTGACCGTGAAGACGCGCTTGGAGTCACGTCCAGTTTCGAGCTCGAGGCCCATCACGCAATCGAGGTACGTCGAGATGATGCAGCCCTGATCCTCTGTCTCATTGTCGACGCGGAAGCCGATCAAGGATTGGAAGTCGTGGGCTTCGTTGAGTTGGCGCATCTCGTAGATAAACGCTCCACCCGCACACGTAGAGCCTCCAACGAGAGCCTCACCTTGATTATTGGCGAGGACCGGCGATTGTGCCTCCCACGGAATGACTGTCGAGAATGCGTTGCAGAGGAGGAGGTTGCGGGCAACAAGGGTCAGTGGTTGTGTGCGCTCGAGTACGCCTGGTGCCGCGAATGTCTGCGCGTGATTCTTGATCACGGCGCAGGCAGTGAAATACTCTGCCGTCGGGTCACATGTGTACGAGGCGTGTTTCGCGGCACTCGCCGTACCGGTGATGGTGCCTACGAGGCCGAGCAAGACGAGGCTGAGCGTGATGATGGTGAGTGGCTTGCGCACGCCTAGGCTCCGATCGAGACGATTGCGGTGAGGATGCCGTCAGCGGAGCCGATCATTGTGACGGCGCATTGCACGGTCACATCGAGTCCCTCTGGCGCGCGGCACGTACTCTTCGTGGTGTCGCCAGCGCCGTCGACGTCAATGTTGATATCGAGCACGCCGTGTGTCAGTGCCGAGCCCTCAGTGCCAGCAGCGAACGTGTAGGAAACTGTTGCGTTGTTTGCTTGAGAGGAATCCCGGTAGAAGTGGTAGTAGCCGTTGCCGACGTGCCCGTTGTGCATCGCACTGATCGTTTCGGGATCAGCGACCTGATTGTCTCGCAGTAGGCCGGTCGTGCGAGCCTCGGTTGAGCGCACGAGTGGCTGGTCCGTCTGATTGATGATCTTGATGATCAGTGGCCTCGACTCGATCGACGCGTAACCCTCGAGGTTGTTGACAAACTTCGCGACTTTGTGCGAGTAGACCTCTGGGGTCTGGCAGACGAGGTATGTCTGTTCCGGGCACGTCATCGTGTACGTGCCTTCTTTTAAGCCATTCATGTTTTCCCAGTCGTACTTGACGGAGACGGGAGTATTGAGTGCACCACCGGCCGGCGTGAAGCTCGTGATGCCCCGGTCGCCATCGAACCATTGCCACCAAGACGTATTCCATGGCTTCACGATGCTCACCGCACCATCCTTGTATGCAGCGCCACCCCCATATTTCGAGTGAGTCTCGTTGATGTGTGTTATCTGTAGCGTCTGGTTTCCCAAGAGATGACCACCATGCGCGTCGAATCCCTTTATGCGGTTGGTCACAACACCACACACGCTTGCCTGTACGAACCCGAATTGGGCATTCGGCCCAGAACAGTCAGCCCCGTAATGACCATCACCTTCGTGCCCGAAGGCACTCTGGGCACCGAAGGCCGCCAGCAACAGGCCAACTACGACAATTCCAAAGACCCTCTTCACGGTGGACACACCCTTCGCTTCCAGTTACGTGCGGGGAACACTCTTGCTGTCGAAATGACGAAGCGTGTAACTGTGCGCCGCGGCGTTGGTGTGCCGCAGTCGAGTATGTCGACGCGATGGTGCGCCTGACGTTGATCATAACGAGGTTGGAGACTCCACTGCACGCAGACCGCGTTTTCGAGACCGAGATTCGACGCGGTGCAGGAGTTGCAATCTCAACAATTGGCCGCAAAAAACCCGGCTATCCCCCTCACCTCGCCAAAGTTTCGTCATTCGCTCTAGCGATCAGCGCGCGCTCAGTGCTATCCCGCATGTAATACGGCACACAGCAACTCATGCTCGCTATGCAGTGGCGCTAACGGCTAATCCCCACAGCTCTAACTGGCGACCCGGTACGCTCCTCGCCGATGAGCAGCCAAAACTCGATGCCCAACGAACCACTCGACCTCCAAGGCACAGTCGACGACTCGCGCGCCCTGCGCTGGGCCATCACTGGCGCCTCTAAAGGCGGGGATGCCGCGAGTGCCGTCTACGGCACGATTCTCGCTGCCTCGATCTTGATCGCCTCGTACGGAACTGCCGTCGAGATCTTCATCAGCGTGATCGGTACGGGCCTCGTCTTCTGGCTTGCCCATGCGCACGTCACTGTCATGCGCCGCGTCATTCGTGGGGGGCAGACGGTTGAGGCCAAAGACATCAGACGCGCATTGATCGAGGAGTGGCCGCTCGTTCAATCCAGCCTTGTGCCTGCGGCTCCAATGGTCTTAGCGATGGTCGGGATCGTCAACACCGAAAACGCCGCAAACCTTGGCATCCTGATCTGCTTTGTTGGTCTCGTCGCCTGGGGCATCGTCGTCGCGCGTGCTGCCGAGCTTTCGCGGCGCGCCTCGATCCTTGCGGTCAGTGTCAACGTCGGCCTTGGTCTCCTGCTCGTGCTCCTCAAGGCGATCTTGAAGTAGCGAGTCGAGTCCGGGTTCGGCCACCGCTACCGTGTGGCCATGGCCGACAGCAACGAGATTCTCCGCACCGAGCCCAGCCCACGCTGGGTCCGTGTGTTCCTCAACGAAGAGGCAGTCGCGAATAGTCGCAACACGCAGCTGGTCTGGCAGGGGTCGTACCCGACGTCGTACTGGTTTCCGCGCGACGACGTGCAGTTTGCGTTGCTGACGCCGACCGCTCAGGCCAATGGTCGTTTGCGGTGGAACGTCCGCGTTGGCGATCGCATCGCCGCCGGTGCCGCGTGGATGCCGATCGACCTGCCCGAGGAGCACGCCGCCCTCAGCGACCACATCGCCTTTGAGTGGGCGTCGATGGATGAGTGGCGCGAGGAAGAAGAAGCGATCATCGGGCACCCGCGCGATCCGTATCACCGCGTCGATTGTGTGCAGAGCTCGCGGCACGTCGTCATCGAGATTGACGGCCAGGTTGTCGCCGACAGCAAGCGGCCGATGATCGTGTTCGAGACCGGCATGCGCAACCGCTACTACCT
>JBAXUN010000074.1:0-11404 GCA_037129655.1 Actinomycetes bacterium | reverse complement strand
AATCCCGCACAACGGCCAACCGTTCTCAGCGGCCATCCGAGTGCCACCCCTAGCTGGCGTCTACTTTCGCCCATCGGCTGGTTAACGCGCCGCAATCACACGCTTCAGCCGGTCCAGGTGTCATAGGAGCGGGCGATCGTACGGGCTGCGATGTAGTTGTCGCTATGACGAACGTCGTTGTCGGGCTCAGACCACGACGAAAGAATGACGACAACCACGTTGCGCGCGACATCCACGTACAGATGTTGGCCGTGAATGCCAACGCCGAGAACAACATCCGGATCAATGCGCGGCTTGTACCAGAACGAGCGATACGCACCGCCCGGGAAGAACTCAGCGAAGTCGCCGATCGCCCAATGCTCCGGATCGCCACCATGCATGATGTCGTCGAGGTACTCAGCACTCACTGCGCCCCGACCACCATCTGCAACGAGTTGGCCGACGCGGGCTAAGTCACGCGGAAGCAAGCAGAGCCCACCCGCCGCACGTAGCGTCCCCTCGCGGTCGATGGTGACCTCGGCATGATCCTCAGTACCCGCAGCTTGAAACAAATACGTCGAAACAGCCTGCGCCCACGTCATTCCGGAGACGCGCGCACACACCACCCCGACCATGTCAGTAGTCGGCGATAGGTAGCGGAACTTCTGACCGTGTTCCCCTTCGGCCTCGCGAGTAAGTAGGAATTCCTCCAGCGCTGGCGCTCCCGCCGGCGCCGGATACCAGCCAGCAGCATGACGGTAGGCCGTCACATCCGGGCCCGGTGAGTAATCCTCGACGAATGCGTACGAGGCCTCCATATCGAGCATTTGATGCAGGGTTGCGTTACCGAATCCACCCGCCGCCGCCTCGGGAACATAATCGGCCACGGTCTTGTCGAGATCGAGTAATCCGGCCGAGGCCAAGGCGTTCGCCAAAAGTCCGGTGATCGACTTGGTAACACTGAAGATCAGGTGCGGCTCATCGTCGCGCATACCGTCAGCCAGCCATTCGGCGGCGAGGTTGCCGTTGTGCAGGACGACGAGTGCGTCACGTTCACGCTCGCGCAAGAAGTCGCGCAGGACGACAGGGCCGTCGTGTGCCTCGAAGGTTAGATCAAGAATCTCTGGACGCGGCTCTGGCGGCAGTTCGCGCGTTACTGCGGCCTTGCGGATGCGCTCCGTCGGAATGATCTCGCGCACATGGCGAAAAGCCCAGGTTTGGTTTGGTGGGGTCAGCCAGTTACTCAGATTAGGTCGGGTCACTCGCGTACCGTAACGCCTGCCAACGTCCGCTGACGGGTGAATCTCGATATGACAAGACCGTGTCCACCTATATCGCCACGGCGGTACGTCATATGACCTAGAAAACGATGGTCTAGAAAAGCGCGTTAGCCAATGCGGTCCGAGCTTTAATCACGCGCGGATCGGCGTCACCGATCAGATTGAACAGACCAACCAAGTGATCGCGCGCCGCTGCTTTCTCATCTCCTACCGAGTTACGAACCAGCTCAATCAGCCGCGCGAATGCTTCCTCGACACGACCCTCGAAAACTTCGACGTCTGCTGCGAGTGACGCCAAACGAAGATCAGCAGGGCTCGAATCAGCCTCAGCGATCACGGCTACCGGATCGATGCCATCGGTGCGACGCATGAGTTCTACTTGGGCCAGGCCGAGCTTGGCATCCTCATCGTTGGGATCGGTAGCCAAGATGTCGCGATACGCCGCATCAGCGGCATCCCAGTCACCCTCATCAATGGCCGCGAAGGCCACGTCGTAACGGGAGTCCTCGGCATCGGCTTCCCCAACCTCAGCCGCCGGAGCAGCCGTGGTGTTCAGCCCTGCTTCCTGAGCGATCACCATCAACTGTGCCAACAACTGACGGATGGACGGCTCCGGCATGGGGCCTTCGAACATTGGCACGAGTTCGCCGTTGACGACCGCGATCACCGTCGGGACTGCCTGCAACTGCAGTGCCTGGGCAATTCGCGGATTGGTATCGACCTCGATCTTCGCGAGAACCCACGCGCCATCAGCCTCATACGCGAGCTTTTCCAAGATCTGCGTCAGGGCTGCGCACTGCGGGCTGCGTGGTGACCACAGATCCAGAATTACTGGAACGGTCGCTGACCGGTTGAGAACCTCGGTCTGGAAGTTGATCTCCTGCACGTCGAATACGACAACCGGACCGTCACCGCGACGCTGCTCGGCAGCGGCCTGCGCCTCACGCTGCGCGGCGAGCGCAGCCAAATCGATAGCGCGACCGGCGGGGATACGTGGACCTGGCAGATTCATACTCACAGGCACATTCTGGCATCACCGAGCCTCGCGACCTACCGAGGCCGCGCCATGGCGATCTTTGCCGCCAGCATCGCGCACAACTCAGAGGAAGTAGAGCCTCGAGAGCGGTACGCGATCAACCGGATCCATCGTTAACACCTGCCCATCAAGGGTCACCCGCGAACCATCCGGAGCCACCACGACCGACGAGGACGAGCGATGACGAATCATGTTGCCCAAGCCCACGTCGCGACAGTTCTTGACGGCCACGCGACGACGACGCGTTGGGAACACGTCAGCGCCCGCACCCACGGCACCTGAGTTCGTGAAGATGACGGCTGAATCAACGGCCGCCCCACCGATGCCACCGAACTGTGCAGCGATCTGACGGGGTTGCGCCGCATCGATCACCGAGTTCGGATCGCCCACCACACCCCATGCGGGCAGACCGGATTTCAGAATCAACCACGGCTTAGCACCAAAGAGCTCGGGAGTCCACAGCACGATGTCGGCCATCTTACCTGGCTCGAGGGATCCGACTTCATGTGCCAACCCGTGAGCGATCGCCGGATTGATCGTGAGCTTGGCCATGTACCGAAGAACGCGCTCGTTGTCGTTCGTCGCCTCATCGTCCAACGGCTTCAGCACCGCGGCCAACTGCAAGGTTCGACGAACCGTCTCCCCCGCTCGGCCCATGCCTTGGGCGTCACTGGACGTGATTGGAATGACGCCACGATCGTGCAGCACGCTTTCCGCCGCCATCGTTGCCGCGCGCACACGGGCCTGCACGATCTGTGCGTCACCAGGAAGATCGGGCTTCAGCGCGTGGCAGTAGACGATCATCTGGAAGTGCTCGTCCACAGCATCGCGCCCGAATGGCAACGTGGGATTCGTCGAAGATGCGATCACATTCGGGACCCCAGCAAGCTCAAGCACATTCGGGGTGTGCCCACCTCCGCAACCTTCGACGTGATACGCGTGGAACACTCGTCCGTCTGCGACCGCCAAAGTGTCGCGCACCGATAGGCCTTCGTTCAGCCCATCGGTGTGCACCGCCACCTGCACGTCCCACTCGTCGGCCAACGTGAGGCAGGTATCGAGTGAGCGCAGGTGTGCACCGGTGTCTTCGTGCACTTTGAAACCGCAAACGCCCGATTCGATTCCTTCCATCATCGGTGAGCGACGTGACGATGAGCCACGTCCCAACATGCCTATGTTCACGGGATACGCGTCGAAGGCGGCGTATGCCATGCGCAGCGGCGCAGCGGCGTTAACACCAACCCCCCAGAACGGTCCGAACTCTTGGCTGATGATGGTCGTGACGCCGGATGAGAGGGCAGCTTCCATCACTCGCGGCGACAACATGTGCACATGCGTATCGATCGCACCCGCAGTGGCGATCACGCCTTCACCATTGATGACGATGGTTGATGTCCCGACGACGACGTCGATGCCGTCATTGGTATCTGGATTACCGGCACGACCTACGGCGACGATGCGACCATCACGAATTCCGATACTGGCACTGCGAATACCCAGCACCGAATCTATGATCAGCACATTCGAGATCACGACATCGCATGACTCGTTCGTCCGAACGGCCCGCAGTGCAATGCCATCGCGGCCGCTCTTGCCGAAACCGAGCAGGAATTCGTCATCCTCGGGTTGGCTGTGCGCTTCAACTTCGACGACGAGCCCGGTATCGCCGAGTCGTACTCGATCACCGGTTCGTGGCCCGTAGACGTGCGGATGGGCTGCTGGATTCAGGCTCATGCCTGTACCTCCGGGTGTTGACGTAGGTAAGCGCGCATGTTGGCCACAGCCGCATCGGGATCTGGCGTCGATCCCTCGAAGCCGGTGTCAAGGAATCCCGTTGCGTGCAGGAGTTCTAAGGCTCGCTCCTTGGCCCCGGGTGCATCTAGTGGTCCGTCAACCAGACCGGCGAAGCCGATCACCACCCGCTCACCACGGATCGGCACCAACCTCACAGTGGTTGTTGTGCCGGGCGCGAATCCGAGGGTCGACCCCGACGCAATATCGAGATGACGACCGTAGGAAGCAGCCCGATCGAAGGCGAGGCGCGGGTTAACCTCGAAGAAGTGGAAGTGACTGGTGACGGTGATCGGCACGGCGGCAGTATTCGTCACCTCAACCTCAATCAGGTCGAGCTGCGCGTCACGCTGGGCTTCATCTGGCACAGTTCGTGTCTCTGCAGCGGCTGCGGTAATAAGCCCGGGTGCCTGATCGCCCAGAGACCCCCCACCGATCGGATCAGGCACGACGATGAGTCGGCTGCCATCGTCGAACACTGCTTCAACCTTGACGTCGATGATGATGTCCGCAACGCCTGGCAGCACATCATCGGGCCCGAGAACCGATTGGCCGATCAGTACTGCTTCTTCCAGCCGCCGTCCATCACGCGCCGCCTCACACACGGTGTCAGCGATCAGCGCTGTTGCTTCCGGAACGTTGAGTTTCAAGCCGCGCGCACGTCGCGCTCGAGCCAATTCAGCGACGGTGAATAGCAGGATTCGATCCCGCTCAGTAGGTGTCAGGTGCACATCGTCATCCTGACATTACGACGACGCGATCAGTGGCATATCGACATGATCACGTCCAGTGCCGTTGACGAAGTGATGCGTCGAACTACCAGCGCCGCAGTTCGACCGGCGCGACAGTCTTACCAGCGCGGCAATGCCTTACCGGGATTCAGAATCCCGCGCGGATCCAACGCGTTCTTGATGCTCGCGTGCATATCGATCGCGACCGGGTCGAGTTCTTTGGTTAGAGCATCGCGCTTGAGCAAACCGACGCCGTGCTCCCCCGTCACAGTTCCTTCGAGCGCAAGCGCTACGTCGAGGATGTCGTCGAACGCAACGAGCGCACGTGCCGCGGCCGCCTCATCGCCGCGGGGGGTGACGATCGTTGGGTGCAGGTTGCCATCACCGGCATGCCCGAAGGTCGCGATCATCACGTCATGCTTGGCAGCGATCTCTTCGATTCGCTCAACGGCCTCGGCCAGACGACGACGCGGGATCGCAATGTCGTCGAGGAGCCAATCACCTAGCGATTCGAGAGCTTGAATTGCCATCCGACGCGCACCAAGAAGCATGTCGGCCTGCTCGGGATCCTCAGAGCGGTAGCACTCCGTTGCACCGGCCTTTTCACACAGCGAGAGCAGCAAATCGGCTTCTGCTTCACCGGCTGCACCGCCGGCATCGCTTTGCGCAACGAGGAGCGCGGACGCATCCGTCGGCAAGCCCATCGGGCGCCAACCTTCAACGGCCTGAAGGGTTGTGCGGTCCATCAGTTCAAGCAAACTCGGCGAGCAGACGGACATGATCGCCTCGACCGCACGCCCGGCATCGCCGACGGAGTTGAACACGGCGACGGCCGTGGTGGGCTGAGGCGGCAGCGGACGTAGGCGCAGACGTGCCATCGTCACAATGCCCAGAGTGCCTTCACTGCCAACCATCAGGCCGGTGAGGTCGTAGCCCGCAACACCCTTAATCGTGCGACGTCCGGGACGCATCACGCGTCCATCGGCGAGCACTACCTCAAGCCCGAGCACGGCATCGCGGGTGACTCCATACTTCACACAGCAAAGACCACCCGCATTGGTGTTGACGTTGCCGCCGATCGAGCAGAAGTCCTTACTCGCCGGATCGGGCGCGTACCAAAGGCCGAACTTAGCCACCTGCTCACGTAAGTCGGTGTTGAATATCCCCGGCTGCGTTTCGACGTATCCGTTACCGACATCAACGTTGAGCACATCGCGCATCTTCTCCACGCACACGATCAAGCTGCCATCGATCGCATTCGAGCCACCCGAAAGTCCTGAGCCAGCACCGCGCGGAACAACGGGGACCCGATGTTCGTACGCCGCACGCATCAGCGCCGAGACCTGCTCGGTGTTGCGGGGAAAGGCAACGGCGAAGGGCATGCCAACCGCAGAGCCCGTTGAACGATCGGCGCGGTAGCTCTCGAGCCGATCAGAATCGGTGACGACATCACCATCTGCGAGCGCTGCATATGCAGCGGCGAGAACGGAATCTTCGGGAGTCACGTCGTGGACGCTAACAGGGAATGACCGCGCGCCGCATTAATCGAGAGGATCACTTCAGCCCACTAGCGCGTGAGATCGGCCACAAGGGAATCGGCGGCTGCATATGGATCACTTTGACCGTCAACCACGCTCTGCGCGAGCTGATCGAGACCAGCGAGGGCGCCAACCCGGCTGCGCAGCAAACCAACTGCGATCACATCGATTTCCGCAGCCGCTCGTGCCAGTCTCCGCTGCCGCAATTCACCCGTGGCCGCAAGCCATTCGCCATGTGCATCGATTGCGTCGACGATCTCGGTTATTCCCTCACCTCGAGAGGCAACGGACTTCAACACCGGCGGTGTCCAACGATCCTCACCACTCCCCGATCGCGGCCCCGAACCAAGGCTTAGCATGTGCCGCAATTCGCGGGCAGTGGAATCTGCACCATCACGATCAGCCTTGTTGACGACGAAAATGTCGCCAATCTCTAGGATCCCGGCCTTGGCAGCTTGGATCCCGTCGCCCATGCCAGGGGCGAGTAGGACAAGGGTTGTGTCAGCAGCGCCAGCGACTTCGACTTCGCTCTGACCAACACCCACAGTCTCAACGAGAATCAGATCGAAACCGGCTGCGTCGAGGACTCGGATCGCTTGCGGAGTCGCCCATGACAACCCGCCGAGGTGTCCACGTGAGGCCATCGAGCGAATGAAGACACCATCGTCCGTCGCATGCTCTTGCATGCGCACGCGATCACCGAGTAGCGCACCGCCGGAGAACGGTGACGACGGATCAATAGCGAGCACCCCGACCCGCTGACCGCGAGCACGATATTCACTGACGATTGCCGAGGTCGTCGTGGACTTCCCAACGCCCGGCGAACCCGTCAATCCAATGATCCGTGCGTGCCCGGTGTGTGCGGCCAGTGCGTGCGTCACCTCACGCATGATGGGCGCACCGTCTTCGACGTACGAGATGAGTCGCGCGACCGCACGAGGTTCCCCCGAGCGCGCCCGCGCAACCAAATCTCCGACGTCGACAGTCATCGCTTAGCCAGCAGTCACTTAGGCCGATGGAACGCGGATGATCAGCGCATCGCCCTGACCGCCACCACCGCAGAGTGCAGCAGCCCCAGTGCCACCACCACGACGACCGAGTTCCAAGGCGAGGTGAAGCACAACGCGCGCACCGCTCATGCCCACTGGGTGGCCAAGGGCAATCGCACCACCGTTGACGTTGACGATCTCAGGATCAACACCGAGCTTCTCCGTTGAGACAACACCGACCGCTGCGAATGCTTCGTTGATCTCGACGAGGTCGAGATCGGCCGTCGTAAGGCCCTCCTTCGACAAAGCCTTGAGGATCGCGTTGGCTGGCTGTTCCTGAAGCGACGCATCCGGACCAGAGACGACACCGTGCGCACCGATCTCGGCGATCCACGACAAACCAAGCGATTCAGCCTTCGACTTACTCATCACAACAACAGCGGCGGCACCATCAGAAATTTGCGACGACGAACCAGCGGTGATCGAACCGTCCTTCGCGAAGGCCGGACGTAGCGCACCGAGTGACTCCATCGTCGTCTCCGGACGGATGCCCTCGTCCTTGCTGAACGCGATCGGATCACCCTTGCGCTGCGGGATCATCACCGGGGTGATCTCGTTCTCGAACAAACCAGCCTCAGTAGCCGCAGCCGCGCGAGCATGTGAGCGAGCGGCGAGCGCGTCCTGCTTTTCGCGGGTGAGGTCTGCGTAGCGCGCGTTGTAGGACTCCGTTGAAACACCCATCGCCATGAGATCGAACGCACAGGAAAGTGCATCGTTCGCGAGTGAATCAACGAGCGTCACGTCGCCGTACTTGAAACCTTCACGTGACTTCGGCAGGACGTGCGGGGTCTGCGTCATCGACTCCATTCCACCAGCGACAACGACGTCGAATTCACCGGCACGAATCAGCTGATCAGCCATCGCGATCGCCGAAAGACCCGACAGGCACACCTTGTTGATGGTGATCGCCGGAACGTCCATCGAGATGCCGCCGGCGACGGATGCCTGGCGCGCAGTGTTCTGGCCCGCCCCGGCCTGCACGACATGGCCCATGATCACGTACTCGACGGCATCAGCTGAGACCCCACCGCGCTCGAGTGCGCCGGCGATTGCAACCCCACCGAGCTGGGCTGCGGAGAAGTCCTTAAGCGAGCCGAGCAGTCGACCCATGGGGGTACGAGCGCCTGAGACAATGACACTGGTTTCTGTGGCCATGGGGGACCCTCCTGATGCGGTGTGAATACGTAGGCGTCACGATACTGGTGTGAACACTCAACAGCCTGCAGAGGTCCTTGGTCCGGTAGTTACAGGAATTGACCACGTCGGATTCGCCGTCAACGATCTCGACGCCGCCATCGAATTCTACGGTCGTGCATTCGGTCTACCCCTGGTCCATCAGGAGATCAATGAAGAGCAGGGCGTACACGAGGCCATGATGGGCATCGGTAACGCCTGCATTCAGTTAATCGCTCCGCTAACGCCAGAATCGACGATCGGCAAGTACCTCGCCAAGAATGGCCAGGGCATCCAGCAGGTTGCCTTCCGGGTGACGGATATTGACGTTGCGTGTCAGCGGCTTCGTGAGGCCGGCCTGCGCCTGATCTACGACGCACCGCGTCGTGGCACAGCGAACTCACGAGTGAACTTCGTCCACCCGAAGGATTGCGGTGGCGTGCTCGTCGAACTCGTCGAACCAGCCGCCGACGGACACTAGCTACCGCGAGCGAGCATTCGGTGGAACTCACTTATAGAGTGCACCCGTGGATGAGCTTCCCTACCCCTGAAGCGTCCCGATGCTCGAGCCGGCTCAACAACCGCCAGCGACGCCCGACTCACCCAACTGACTATTCGCCGACCTTTGGAGGCCGACGTGCAGAACATCCTCGACGCAATCATGTCCGGAAATGCAACCAGTGCGGACTTCGCCGCAATGGACTTGCCGGAGTCGTACCGTGCCGTCACTGTCCATAAGGACGAGGCCGAGATGTTCGCCGGCATGGCCACCCGCGACAGGGATCCACGTCAGTCACTGCACGTCGAGGACATTCCTCTACCTGAGCTCGGCCCGGGCGAGGCACTCGTCGCCGTGATGGCTAGTTCGATCAACTACAACACCGTGTGGACGTCGATCTTTGAGCCTGTCTCCACCTTCGGATTCCTTGAGCGTTACGGCAAGCTCAACCCTCTCGCCAAGCGTCACGATCTGCCGTACCACGCTGTCGGCTCTGACCTCGCGGGCGTCGTGTTGCGCACGGGCCCCGGCGTGCACACGTGGAATCCCGGTGACGAGGTTGTCGCGCACTGTCTTTCCGTCGAACTCGAAAGCCCACTCGGCCACAACGACACAATGCTCGATCCCGAGCAGCGCATCTGGGGCTTTGAGACGAACTTCGGCGGCCTAGCGCATGTTGCCCTCGTCAAGGCAAATCAGTTGCTACACAAGCCATCCCATCTGACGTGGGAAGAGGCGGCCGTACCCGGCCTGGTGAACTCCACCGCATACCGTCAACTGGTATCCCAGAACGGTGCCGGGATGACGCAGGGTGACACCGTGCTGATCTGGGGTGCATCCGGCGGCCTTGGCTCATATGCGACGCAGATGGCACTCAATGGCGGCGCGACTCCAGTGTGTGTCGTGTCCTCACCTGAGAAGGCAGAGCTCTGTCGACGGATGGGTGCTGAACTCATCATCGATCGCAGTGCCGAGGGCTACAAGTTCTGGAAGGACGAGAACACCCAAGATCAGAAGGAGTGGCGTCGTCTCGGTGCCAAGATCCGCGAGCTTACCGGCGGTGAGGACGTCGACATCGTCTTCGAACACCCAGGCCGCGAAACCTTCGGCGCATCAGTTTACGTAGCACGTAAGGGTGGCACGATCGTCACGTGCGCATCGACGTCCGGCTACATGCATGAGTACGACAACCGCTTCCTCTGGATGAATCTCAAGCGCATCGTCGGCTCACACTTCGCCAACTACCGCGAGGCCTGGCAGGCGAACCGTCTGATCCAGCGGGGCCAGATCCACCCGACGCTGTCGAAGACGTACACGCTAGAAGAAACAGGTCAGGCCACCTACGACGTGCACCGCAACATGCATCAGGGCAAGGTCGGCATCCTCGCCCTTGCACCTGAAGAAGGCTTGGGAGTCCGTAATTCAGAACTTCGTGCCCAGCACATCGACAAGATCAACCGCTTCCGCGATTTGTAATTCGCTGACTGGCACGCGCGAACCGTACCCGAAGCAGAACCCTGAGTTTGCCTAGGGGCCCCTTCGGCTTATCCTGTGGATGATACTGATTATACGTATAATCATGCGTATAATCATTGCAGTCTTAAGGAGATCTCATGGCCGCGATGCTAGAACCAGCGACGTCATTTCAAGCAACGGATTTGGCCCGCAATGCCAGAGAGGTTCTCGATGCTGCGCGCAAGCCGCAAGGAGCCCTCATCAGGGACAAGGACGGCACCAACTTTCGGGTTGTGCTTGCAGGGCGCGCGAGCCAGGACAGCTACATCGCCGACGCCCTAAGCGACGCGCTCCGCTTACTTCGGCTAGCAACTCTCAACACACCTGACCCAGCCCTTTACGGCGACCTAGCGTGGATTTCCCCGCTGCCATCTGAGGCTCAGCTCGAGTTCGCCTGGGCATACGCACAAGCGATCCAATCAGTTCCTTCGACTGGCGTGGAGCCCGTGGAGGCGCTCGTGTACGAATGGCATCAAACTGCCCGCGCATGGGCAGACCCATCGCTTCGAGACGACCTGCTTACCGAGGTGTCCCATCCTCTCGACGACATCGAACTGTGAGCCCTGACAAAGGACGCAGCAAGTCCGGCGGGACATCCAATGTGAGACGTCCGCGCCGACCCTCACTTGCTCCGGAATCAATGCCACGTTCGACACACGTTGACTGGACCATCAAGCCAGCAACGGCTCAAGCCCACAAACAGTGGGAACGCGCATTTCTTGATGCTCCCGACCTCATGGCATCACTGCGTGAGCGACTGCGCACTATGCCACTCGATCGATCTGAAAATCCGCGTCGAACGGCTCAACTGAA
>JBAXUN010000073.1:0-11613 GCA_037129655.1 Actinomycetes bacterium | reverse complement strand
TGGATTGCTCCGGAAACCCAGGTTGCGCCGACGGCCTATCCGGGCCCCGCGCCCGAGTAAGGTCTTAGCGTGGACGTGCAGGAAACCGAAGTTCAGACCGACCGAATTCTCACGATCCCAAATCTCCTGTCGTTCGCTCGGTTGCTTGGGGTCCCGCTGTTCCTGTGGCTGATCCTTGGCCCACATGCTGACGGCTGGGCCATCGTCCTCCTGACGATTAGCGGAATCACAGATTGGCTCGACGGCAAGATCGCCCGCGCCACCGGTCAGATCAGCAGATTGGGTCAACTACTTGACCCACTTGCCGATCGTCTCTACATCGCCGCCACGCTCTTGGGGTTAGCGATTCGGTCCATCATTCCGTGGTGGCTGGTCGGTCTGCTGCTGGCCCGTGATCTGATTCTGGCTGTTGTGTTGGCGGTGTTGAAGCGGCGGGGGATTACTGGCTTGCCTGTCCACTTCCTTGGCAAGGCTGCGACATTCAATCTGCTTTGGGGATTCCCCTTCCTACTGCTTGGTGATTCCGCGACCGGCACTGGGCTGACGTGGGCAGACGCAGCCCGAGTGTTGGGATGGGCATTTGCGATCTGGGGGACTGCGCTCTACTGGTGGGCCGGAATTCTCTACGTTGAGCAGGCTCGACGAATTCTCAAGAGTAAAGTCGTATCCGACGATCGAACTATCAAGGAGTAGATGATGGCTGGAACCATCCCACCGGAGCTTCGATACACGGCCGAGCATGAATGGGTCATTGTTACCGATCAGGGTCGTGTGCGCTTCGGAATCACTGACCATGCACAAGATGCGTTGGGTGACATCGTGTACGTCACCTTGCCCGCTTTAGGTGCGAGTGTGAGCGCTGGGCAGCCATGTGGCGAGGTTGAGTCCACGAAGAGTGTCTCTGATATCTACGCCCCCTTGTCGGGAACCGTCGTGGCGCGTAATGACGCGGTGGAGACAAGCCCCGAAACAATCAACTCTGATCCGTATGGCGCTGGTTGGCTCGTAGAGCTTGATGCCGATCCGGGTCTGGTCGCTGAGCTTTTGTCGGCGGACGGGTACGCGAGTGTGATCTCCGGCTGATGTCGGTGCCGCAACTGCGGTGAATGTGTCACGCTCGCTAAACGTAAACCATTAGTTGAGGGTTAACCCTTGTGCTCAGCGAAGACCCCCCGTACGCTCGTGTGTACAGACGTAGGAGGGGTCCATGAGTCAGACGTGTACTCGATGTGGTTCAGCGGCAGATGATGTTGCGCTGTACTGCTCACTTTGTGGAACGGCGTTGCCCGGTGAGGACGCGGCGTTCAGCACCGGGGTACTTGGTGTGCGCATAGCGCATCAAGGCGACTCGGCTCCTATGCCACCTGTCACCGAAACCACCGTTGGGCAACTCGCATCCGGCCAAGCAATGCTCGTCGTATTGCGCGGTCCCCAGGAGGGCTCTCGATACGTTCTCGATCCCGTCGATCCGGTGATCGTTATCGGCCGCACACCTGAGTGTGAACTCTTCCTCGACGATGTCACCGTTTCGCGTCATCACGCCGAGTTGCACGCGACATCAGGCGGTTGGGATATCGCCGATGCCGGCAGTCTGAATGGAAGCTACGTAAACCGTCATCGCATTGAGCGTCAGACCCTGGTCGGTGGCGATGAGGTCCAAATCGGCAAGTACAGATTCGTTTACTTGGAATCTGCACTCAACGAAGGCGAGGAGTCCTGATGACCGCGGTTGCATCGTCGCGGGGGTTGATGGGCATCGGCGATGTCTTGGCCTACCTGCGCCCGGATTTTGACGACGTCACCATCTCAAAGATCCGGTTTCTGGAATCGGAAGGTCTGATCAATCCGCAGCGAACCCCAAGCGGATACCGAAAGTTCAGCCATGCTGACTTGGAGAGGTTGCGATACATCTTGGCGTGTCAGCGCGATCAGTATCTTCCGCTGAAAGTGATTCGGGACAACCTCGATGCGATCGATCGCGGCCTCGAGCCGAGTGCATCAGGTGGCGGACCTCGCGTGCCGCGAGCCGTTGACGCGACTGACGGACTCCCGTCGGCTGAATCGTTCCGACCATCGTCGGCTGATGTTCGTTTGTCGCGTAAGGAATTGCTAGCCGAATCGCAACTCGATGAGGAGTTGCTCAGGCAGGTTGAGGGATACGGGCTTATCACTAAGCGCGGTTCACATTACGATGCAGACGCACTTGCGATCGCAGTGACGATCGCTGACATGGCTGCATTCGGGATTGAGCCACGGCATTTGCGTACGTTCAAAATCGCTGCCGACCGAGAAGTTGGCCTGGTGGAGCAGGTTGTCAATCCCATGCTGCGACAGCGAGATCCCGAAAGCCAGCAAAGGGCCGATGATGCGATTCGTCAACTGGCAGCGCTGAGCGTTCGTCTGCATTCAGCTCTCGTGAAGGCCGGTCTGGCAGCAGAACTGAGTCGCTGAGGCTTGACGCCCCACGCGGTCCGACTGTCGTTGGGTGCACGTAGCCCGCGACTGGTTCAGGCGATGACCTTGGCCTCTACGGATGCTTGCCCAGTCAATCGCGGTTAGGGTAGACGCATGCGCCAATTGGACGTCGTCGGGGTTCGGGTAGAGATGCCCTCGAACCAGCCCATCGTGTTGCTTCGAGAGATCGATGGCGAGCGGTTCCTGCCGATTTGGATTGGGGCCAACGAGGCCTCCGCCATTGCCTTCGCTCAGCAGGGGGTGGTGCCGGCTCGTCCTCTTACCCATGACCTGCTACGCGATGTGGTCGGCGCCCTGGGCGCGCACCTTGAGCAGGTGCGAATTACCGAATTGAGCGATGGCGTCTTTTACGCGGTTCTGGCATTTGAGGGCGGGACGGAAGTCAGTGCCCGTCCATCAGACGCAATCGCCCTAGCACTTCGTACGGGCACGCCGATCTTTGGCGCGGAAAGTGTGCTCGAGGAGGCTGGCATCGACGTGCCGGATGAGCAAGAGGACGAGGTTGAGAAGTTTCGCGAGTTCCTCGATCAGATTTCCCCTGATGATTTCCTCGGGGGCACACCTGAGGGTGATACCGGGACGACTTCGTAACAGGCTCAAACACTCGATAGTTAGTTGAGAGTTAGGTATCCGTTCGGCGTGTCGGAGTCTTGGCCGTTGACCGTGGCCGCCATTCCCCTTACCTTCAGTAGTGAATGTCGTCGATGTAACTCCTGCGGTGTTGTTCCCCCAATCCGCGGCATCACGACAGCCGGAGGTAGCACTGTGACTGGTGTAGACGAGGGTCGTGGACTCACAGGTTCGCAGGTGGAGACAGCCACCGATGCGGACCGTAACGACGCGATGAACCGCGCCGGCCAACAGGGTCTCCTGTTCGGTGACGACGTTCTGCCTCGTTTCGAAAACGTCGGCTACCGCGGCCCCATCGCTTGCTCTGCGGCCGGCATCACCTACCGCCAGCTTGATTACTGGGCTCGCACTGGTTTGCTTGAGCCGTCGGTTCGCAATGCAGTCGGCTCTGGAAGTCAGCGTCTCTACAGTTTTCGCGACATCCTCGTCCTGAAAGTCATCAAGCGACTCCTCGAGACAGGTGTCTCGCTTCAAAGCATCCGTACCGCCGTCGAGCATCTTCGTGAGAGCGGTGTTGATGATCTGGCTCAGGTCACGTTGATGAGTGACGGCGCGAGCGTTTACGAATGTCGTAGCCAAGACGAGGTCATCGACCTCGTCCAGGGCGGGCAGGGTGTTTTTGGCATCGCAGTTGGACGGGTATGGCGCGAGGTTGAAGGCAGCCTCGCCGAACTGCCCAGCGAGACAGTTGACGACATTGCCGATGTGCAGTCGGCAGTCATGGACGAGCTGTCTGCTCGTCGTGCCGCTCGCGCACACGCCTAAGCGCTAGATCGGGTGACCTAGATCACCTCATCAGGAGCAACGCGTACGGTTTAGGCGAGACTTCACCACTTCGGCCACGTAGGCTATGACTGCGCCAGCAACCCGGTCGGGAGAGTTTCATCGCAGCCAGCGGTGGACGCCGAAGGAGCAACTCCCCGCCAACCTCTCAGGCACAACGGACCGTCCGGGGTGGCGTCTCTGGAAAGTGGGATCTTCGGATCCCCGCCGACGGTGAAAACCGCCTCAAGCGGTGAAGCTCTCAGGTGCGCGGATACGCGCGAAAACAGAGGGGGACGTAGCACCACGTTATTGACGTGGTGATCGTCCGACCTTTGGAGAGCCAGACGTGAATCCTGTCGCTGCAACCGAACGTTCCTCCCCACCAGAAGATTCGAGCCCCCTCCAGTCACCACTGGACAGTGCCGTCCCATTCGCAGACCGGCACATCGGTCCGGGCCAAACTGACATCGAACAGATGCTCTCTGCGGTCGGTTACTCATCCCTCACCGAACTAGCTGATGCTGCCGTACCGGCTGCGATCCGCTGGTTAGACGCTTTGTCATTGCCAGCCGCTGGGTCTGAGGTTGAGGTAGCCGCGGAGCTTCGGCGGTTGGCATCGCACAATACCGTCGCGCGCTCGATGATCGGCCTGGGCTACCACGACAATGCGACACCGGCGGTGATCCGTCGCAACGTTCTTGAGAACCCCGCGTGGTACACCGCTTATACGCCCTACCAGCCGGAAATCAGTCAGGGTCGGCTCGAAGCGCTGCTCACATTTCAGACCGTCATCAGCGACCTCACTGCGCTGCCTATCGCTGGTTCGAGCCTGCTTGACGAGCCAACGGCCGCAGCCGAAGCCATGACGTTGGCGCGTCGAGCAAGCAAGGTGGACTCGGCACGATTCCTTGTTGATCGAGATACTCATCCGCAAACGCGCGCTGTTCTGGCGACTCGGGCTGAGCCACTCGGAATTGAAATCGTCGATGTGGATCTTTCTGAAGCCGTGGCTGACGAAGTGTTCTTTGGAGCGCTGGTTTCCTATCCTGGATCCTCCGGCTCGATTGGAGATATTCGCGGGTTCATAGCCAATGCCCATGCGCGCGGCGCATTAGTCGCGGTCACGACGGATCTATTGGCACTCACCCTCATCACCCCGCCTGGTGAAGCGGGGGCCGATATCGCGGTTGGATCAGCCCAACGATTCGGTGTTCCACTTGGATTTGGTGGACCGCATGCAGGTTTCATGGCCGTGCGCGAAGGACTCGAGCGTTCAATGCCAGGCAGATTGGTCGGCGTCAGTGTTGACGCCGACGGTGCTCCTGCGTATCGGTTGGCACTGCAAACTCGCGAGCAACATATTCGACGTGAGAAGGCGACGAGCAATATCTGCACGGCCCAAGTCCTGCTTGCGGTGACCTCTGCCTTCTATGCCGCTTACCACGGACCAGATGGGTTGCAGCAGATTGCCAGTCGCGTTCATCGCTATGCGGTCACGTGTGCGGCAGGTCTCGAGCGGCTCGGCGTTGACGTTCCGACGGTGTCCTTCTTTGACACCATCACGGCTCGTGTGATGGGTCAGGCGGTTGACGTTGTCGCCGCAGGGGAGCGCTTGGGCGTAAACCTGCGGTTGGTCAACGAAGATCTAGTTGGAATCAGCACGGATGAAACAACGTGCCGAGAAGACCTGCTCAAAGTGTGGGCTGCTTTTGCAGATGCACTCGACCGTGATGCGATTGACGAGTCGCATATGGATGAACTCGTGGCTATGCCCGACACTGCGATCCCGGTGGATCGCCTTCGTACCAGCACATTTCTCACTCACGAGACGTTCCACGCATATCGCAGTGAGACAGCAATGTTGCGTTACCTACGCAAGCTTTCTGACAAGGACATCGCACTCGATCGTGCCATGATCCCGTTGGGCTCGTGCACAATGAAACTCAACGCCACCACGGAGATGGAACCGATCACGCAGCCTGAATGGGCGTCGATCCACCCGTTCGCTCCGCTGGATCAAGCCGCTGGATACGTCGAATTGATCCGAAGCTTGGAGGACTATCTTGTTGAGATCACCGGTTATGACGCGGTATCCCTGCAGCCGAACGCGGGCAGTCAAGGTGAGTTCGCTGGTTTGATGGCGATCAGGGGCTATCACCGTTCCCGTGGTGATCTCGATCGAACGGTGTGCCTGATCCCATCGAGTGCGCATGGGACGAACGCGGCAAGTGCAGTGATGGCGGGCATGCGCGTGGTCGTGGTTGCTTGCAAGGAGACCGGTGAAGTCGATCTCGACGACCTGCGCACAAAGATCGGTGAGCATACGTCGCAGATCGCAGCGTTGATGGTCACTTATCCATCAACCTTCGGTGTTTATGAAGAAACCATTACCGAGATCTGTGCGTTGATTCACGATGCAGGTGGGCAAGTGTACGTCGATGGGGCAAACCTCAATGCCCTCGTTGGTTTGGCCAAGCCCGGTAAATTTGGTGCAGATGTTTCGCATTTAAATCTGCACAAGACCTTCTGCATTCCACATGGCGGCGGTGGTCCCGGTGTTGGGCCTGTCGCCGTGCGCGCACATTTGGCCGGATTCCTTCCCTCGCATCCGATGCGGCCGGAAGCCGGTCCGACGGCTCGTGGGTACGACGACGGCGGCACTGGTGCGATCAGCGGGGCGCCGTGGGGAAGTGCGGGCGTTCTGCCAATTCCCTGGGCGTACATCCGTCTGATGGGATCAGATGGTTTGCAGCGCGCTACGGAGACCGCAGTGTTGAACGCAAACTACATCGCCCGTCGGCTGCGTGATCATTACCCGGTTCTCTACACAGGCCGCGACGGGCTCGTTGCCCACGAGTGCATCGTCGATGTCCGTGACATCACTAAGGACACCGGGGTCACCGTTGACGATGTGGCAAAACGACTCATTGACTATGGTTTTCATGCTCCGACAATGTCATTTCCAGTGGCCGGGACGTTGATGATCGAGCCAACTGAAAGCGAAGATCTGGCTGAGATTGATCGCTTCTGCGACGCAATGATTGCCATTCGTAACGAGATTGACGAAGTGGCTAAGGGTGTTTGGCCTGTAGACGAGTCGCCACTGCGTAATGCTCCTCATACTGCCGAGTGTTTGCTCGGCGAGTGGGATAAGCCGTACTCGCGCGAACTGGCGGCGTATCCGAGCGACTCGCCCCGTTCGGCGAAGTATTGGCCCCCGGTGCGACGCATCGACGGCGCGTTCGGAGATCGTAACCTCGTGTGCGCTTGTCCAGAACCAGCTGCGTTCGAGGAGTAGTAGAAGCTACGGGAAGTAGATGGTCGCAACGATTAGTTGCGGCCATCTACTTCTTGAGCATTGAACAGGCTTTGCTGTTCATCTTTGTTCGCGAGCATCCACGTGGCGTGAAACACCGGCCAACCGTTAGCTAGAAGTGCATCAATTACGGCCGCGTCGTCGTCAACGACAATCTTGATAGCGCCGTGACGAGCTAGGCGGCTGAGGGCTTCAGGTTTATACAACTTCGCTGGCCGACGATCGTTATCGCGTCTCATGATCAAGCGGCCCGCTGGTAGACCCTGATTCGCTAACCAAGTCTGTGTCACATCGCGGTAGGACTCGTTACGCCCGGTCAGATAAGCGATGTCGTAGCCCGTGGAAACCTGTTCGTGCACCATTGCGACACCGATCTCGAGTGGTGCATCATCGCCCATCCCAGCGAAGAAGCCTTCCCAGTTCTTGGGTGATCGTTCGACGTGATGAAGCCGATGTCGGACATCGGCGAGGACACCGTCTATATCGAATACGGCGAACGTGGACGCCGGCGCTCCATCCTCAGTTGAGGAGAACTCCTCGATCGACTCACTCGTCATGACTGTGCTAACCGCATAGGCTCACGCTATGCCAATTGACTTAGCAGATGTGCGCGAGGGCCTTCCGAAGACCGTTCCCATGGTTGCGACGCTGGGCATCACTTTTGAGGATTTGAGCTACGAGCGGGCGGTGTTGATGCTGCCGGATTCGCCGCCGTACCACAATCACATCGGTGGGCTGCATGCCGGAGCAATGTTTACGTTGGCCGAATCTGCCTCAGGCGCAATAGTTTTCGCAAACTTTGGTGATATTCCCGACGTCGTCACTCCATTAGCCGTTGAGGCGACGATTCGTTATCTCAAGGTGGCGATGGGCCCGGTGACGGCCGTGGCAACAATGACAACACCGCGCGATGAGATCCTTCAGACTATCGCCGAGGGTCGTCGGCCTGAGTTCACAATTGATGTCGAACTCTCGACGGGTGACGGTGCGGAACGGGTCGTGACCGGGGTCATGTCAGTGTTATGGACTCTGCGTTTGGTACGACGCGCCGAGGGAGCCTAGACCACGTCGTTAGGTGAGCTTCGTTGGTCTGACAAGCGACTCGAGCGAAATTCGAGCCACCGGCGCATACGTCAAGACTGCCCCAACAGGTCCGTCGGCGGTGAGCGTTGTTGAACTGCCACCACCGATGCGCTCGACACTCGAATGTTCAAGGCGCATCTTGACTGGCCCGGCTACAACATCCCAAAGCCAGCGATGATTCGACGGATCGAATTCAAGAACCTCAAAGGTTGCTCCAAGATTCGGCACGACTCCGTAGACGGTTCCGGTGACTCCAACATCAAGGGTCTCTGCTTCGCAGTCCACGCGCCGGATCTGCGGAGCCCACTGTGACCACTGCTGCGGATACAGGCAGCGATCCCAGACCAAGGCGATGGCCGCTTCGCCGTCGGCATGGAGATTCAATCGCATAGGGGCTATCTTCCACTCTTTCTGCTGACTGCGTCACCGCGGGGTGCCGCAGTCAGCAGATAAGCGTCTGTCTTGAGTTACTTAGCAGGCGGGTCTACGGGCGGATTGGGGTCGCAGGTCGTAATCTGACGATCATGACGGACATGACCGACGTGACTCAGGTTGTGCCGGGATGGATGTCCCGGCATGAACTCGACGGCGCGCGCGAACGACTGCCCATCGTCTACATAGACGCGGTACCAGTTCGGGTTGATGAGCGAGGTGTCGTAACCTCTGTTGGCCTGCTCCTGCGTGCTATGCCCGATGGAAGCATTAGTCGGGCGCCTGTTTCCGGTCGCGTGCTTTATGGGGAGCGAATCCGCGATGCGCTGATCAGGCATCTCGAGAAAGATCTTGGTTCGATGGCCTTGCCGCGAATTCCCGCTTCGCCACAGCCATTCACAGTTATCGAGTACTTCCCCCATCAAGAGGTCTCTGGCTTTCACGACCCACGGCAACATGCGGTGTCGCTGGCGTTCGTCGTGCCTGTCTCGGGTGATTGCACTCCGTCCACTTCAGCCTTAGATCTGGTGTGGATGACACCCGAGGACGCTGCGTCGGACGTCGTGTCGCAGGAAATGACGGGCGGCCAGGATCGTCTCTTGCGCTTAGCGCTCGCCCATGTCGGAGTCCTTCCCTAGTTCGATGGTAGAGATCGTGACGGAACGACTCATGCTTCGTCCGTTGCTGATCGAGGTGTGCCAAGCGATCATCGACGGTGATCCAGGAACGCGATCGTGGGTTGATGGCTACCCGACCGAGGGTGATGTTGTGGTTGCATCGATTGCGGTGGAAGCTGGCTCAGATTACGACGCGACGACACCGTGGGGTCCGTTTCAGATTTGCCTCAGCAACGCGCACGCCACTGCGATTGGCGGGGTGGGAGCGATCCATGCGCCAGATTCGGATGGCTCAGTAGAAATCGGTTACGGCATTGCAGAGTCTATGCGTGGTAACGGTTTTGCTTCCGAAGCCGTAGCCGGATTCATCGCCACCCTGCCAGCACTGGGCGTTCGAACCGTGGTGGCCGTCATCGCGCCCGGCAACGAGGCATCTCAGCGACTTGCGGCGGCGACCGGATTCAGCTTCGTCGACATGATCGACGCCGGCGAGGATGGCATTGCGCAGCGGTGGGAACTCAAACTTGACGAGTGACGCGCTGATGTTAAGCCGTTCGTCGGCGTAATGTCGCGGTTCCTGCGGCCAGTAACCCTGCGGCCATGCCAATGAGAACCACCACATCCACCCAGAATTCAGATGCCACTGTCGCGTTCTGAGCAAGCTTTTGCATTGCAGCGAAGGCGTACGTTAGGGGGAGCAGTGCCGAGATGAATCTGAGAATTGATGGCAGTTGATCCGTCGGAACGATCAGCCCACACAGCAGAAACTGCGGAAGTAGAGCGACCGGCATGAACTGCACTGCCTGGAACTCCGTCTGAGCAAAGGCGGAAACGAATAGACCCATCGCCGTGCCGAGTAATCCGTCCAGAACTGCAACCATTAGTACGAGTGAGGTTGGCCCCTGCATGGACAGACCGAGGACCGTGAAACATAAGCCGCCGACGATGATGCCTTGGACGGCGGCAATGACGCCGAACGCGAGGGCGTAGCCGAAAACGAAGTCGGCTTTAGACATCGGCATCGATAGCAACCGTTCAAGTGTGCCCCCTGTTCGCTCCCGCAGGGTGGCGACGCTGGTCACAAGGAACATGACGAGCATCGGGAATATCCCCAACAGGCCGGGCGCATAGCGCTGCCAATTTGCGTCGTCGAGAATCCATGACAACAGAGTCATCAGCATTGCCGGAACCACTAGGAGTAGCGCGATCGTTCGTGGGTCATGTCGCAGTTGCGCGAGCACGCGTCGAGCGGTGGATATGGTTCGACGGCTGCTCATGCCGCGCTTCCGTCAACGAGGTAGAGGAATGCAGATTCGATATCGGACGTCGACGTTCTCGCTAGTAGGTCACTGTTAGTTCCCTGGGCGAGTAGTTGCCCATCGCGCATCAAGACGAGGTCATGGCATCGAGACGCCTCGTCCATCACATGGCTCGATACCAGCAAGGTGAGGCCGGAGTCGGCAAGGGATTGAAACAGCGCCCACAAATCCCGGCGCAGAACGGGATCGAGCCCAACGGTTGGCTCATCGAGGATCAGCAGTTCAGGGCTGCCGAGTAATGCGGTGGCCAGGGAAACGCGACTTTCCTGACCACCAGATAACGTTTTCACTAGGCGCTTGTGGACCGACGTCAGATCTGCCTGCTCGAGGACTCGATCAACGTCGGACGCCTCGGCACCGAGAATCGTTTGAAAGTAAGTGAGATTTTCTCGAACGCTGAGGTCGCGATAAACCGACGGCGCTTGAGTGACGTATCCGACTCTAGCTCGGAGCTCGGGTCGGCCGGCCGGAAGCCCGAGCACGGTGATGGCGCCTGACGTTGCGATTTGGACGCCAACAATTGCTCGCATCAGCGTTGATTTACCTGAGCCAGATGGGCCGAGCAGTCCGGTGATTCGCCCGGCGGCTATGTCGAGAGTGACGTCGTTGAGCGCGTTGACGCCACGACGATCGACCACTAGGTGTGCGATTTCAACCGCAGGAGCGTTCATGTGATACCCCCCTTGGCGTCGATCCTACGCTTTTAGCTCACTGTCTTTGTTGTAACGGCTGGCATGAGACCTGCATCAGCGAGTGCGGCTGCGACGAGAGCGTCGTAACGTCCCGCGGCTAGGTCTCCGAATGGATCGTTGGTGTAGGGGAGCAGCTCGCGAAATGGCAAACCGAATGCGGCTCGCATAGCGATGAGGCGTCGACGCTCCGGATCGTCCAAATCTAGATTGGCCATCGTGTTCGCTGCGGTCATTTCCCGAATCCCGCGAATTCGACGAGGTAGCGCAGAGGCCGCGAGTACGGA
>JBAXUN010000072.1:0-11675 GCA_037129655.1 Actinomycetes bacterium | reverse complement strand
ACCTTATCGTCTGTGCTTATTGTCAATCCCAGTTCGTACCGGACGTCGAGGACGCGCGACCAATGGAGTCTGTCATCGGCGTCCACTCGGACATCCAGAACCTGCTGGAGAAGTGCAAGACCGACCCGGCAAACCGGCGTCGCTTCGCAAGTTTGATCCTCGACCTCGACCCCACAAACCGTGAGGCCGCCGAATATCTCAGATAGGGGAGCAATGAAGACAAAAGACATCGCAAAGCAGTACGGGTTCGATCTGAAACTACTCGAGCATTGGCTGCGGCTGCCTCATACGCAATACAAGCAGAAGAACGGAATGGGGGGAATGTCGGTCGATGACAGTGTGGATATGAGGGCGCTAGCGGCTGATTTCACCCAGTGGGCCAATCAGGTTGAAGCCACAAGGGCGCAGGAACAGCAGGCCGCTGCCTTGGCGGCACAGGAGAAACAGCAGGCCGCTGCCTTGGCGGCACAGGAGAAGCAGCGAGCGCTGGCGGGGATGCTTATCACCTCGGGCTTCAACTTCGATGGGTACACGATCACCAAGTACTCGGGCTACATCTCGGGTGACGACGCGGTTTCGATGAATCGCCCGTCGCAGGGTTTCTGGGGAAGCGTTGACGGCAACGTCGGCCAAGATCTGCTGAGGGGACTGGTGCACATCCGGAGAAACGCGCTCGCCGAACTGAAAGAGTCGGCGTATGCGCTCGGCTGCAACGCGGTGATCGGTGTGGATTTCGACTATCTCTCGCTCGATCCTGAGACTGCCACCAGCAACGGGGGCACGCTGTATCTACCGTTCCTTTTCGCAGTGACGGCAAACGGGAATGCTGTGGTTATCGAGAAGAATGACCGAACCGCGCTGGGGAGCGGCTGAGTAGCGAAGCCTCTTTCCACGTAGAGTTCGGAGAAGACCAGCGTTCAAGCCCTACTGCACATTGCCCGATCGACTGCAGACTCGGGTGTGCATTCCCGATCACGGCCTGACGGAGTGGTGTCGCCGCCAGGCCGTGATCGCTTCGGCGGTGAATTGGCATTTGCCCCGTGCCTCCGTGCTTACGCAGGCTCGGCGCCCCTTCCGCTGCCGCACCGCGTTGTTGATGGGCTGCGCCCTCATTCCCGCACCTGCTTCGCTTTGAGAGCCATGGCCCGAGAGCCCTACTTGGATAGGGAACCTGGGGCATGAGCCCGACGCCGACTATGACACTCCGAACAACACCTGGGTCCATCGACCGCGCCCGCATACCCCTCCACACGGCTACCGCACACTGCAGTTCGCGTGGTCGAAACTCTCAACGCGATCGTGGACGAGTGGTTCTCGCCGGTGATCCTGCGTGGTGCAGCCGGTGCACGGTATGGCTCGAGGTCGCGGGTCAGGGACTGGCCGAGTTATCCGCACCCCCCAAAAGGCATGAACCTCTCAGGGGTGGCCAGGGACGGGGTCGAACCGTCGACCTTCCGATTTTCAGTCGGACGCTCGTACCAACTGAGCTACCTGGCCGTTTTGCATCACGCAAAGCCGATGGCTGGGCGCGCCTGCGTAGTTTACCCATGACGGGCCAATCTATGAAAACGCGGGTAGGGCCGAGCCAGCCTCGTGAGCTGCTCGGCCCTGTTTCGGCCCTGTTTCGGTGCAGGAAGGCGCACCGATGTGAGTCCCGCCTAGATCAGTGGGCGGCTGGGACCTTCTTCTTACGTGCTGGCCGACCGTGGTCGGAGATCGTGTATCTGGCGTACTCATCGTGCATCTTGCCGGCGATGGATCGCACCTGTTCGGCACTCGAGGCGGTGCTATTCGAGGCGCTATCGCTGGTGACGGCCGCCGCTTCGACGGCGCTGATTGCGTCAGTGATCTCGTTCACCGCACGCGCCGCTTCGTTCAGGCCGCGGTTCATGTCTTGCGTTACGAGCGACTGCTCTTCGATCGCAGCTGCAATCGAAGCCTGATAATCGTTTACGTCCGAGACGCTCTGCGATATTTGGCCGGCCAGCGCAGAGGTCTCGCGGACCTGAACCTGGATTTCGGCAACGCGCGCTGAGATGTCATCGGTGGCACTCGACGTTTGGCTCGCGAGTTCCTTCACCTCGTTTGCGACAACGGCGAATCCACGTCCTGCCTCGCCAGCCCGGGCGGCTTCAATCGTCGCGTTGAGCGCAAGCAATCGCGTCTTCGTCGCGATGTCGATAATGAACTCGGTGAACTGACTAATCTGCACGGCGCTTTCCTGCAGGCGTTCAGTGGCCGATGCAATCGTTTGTGCCTGGATCGCGGCGTTGCTGGCCACATCAACCGCGCGACTCGCGTTCTGCGAAATCTCGCCGATGGAGGCGGACAACTGCTCGGCACCGACCGCGACTGTACGGACACTCTCGTTCGCTAACTCACTTGCCTCGCTGGCGACTCGCGCCCGCAGTTTTGTGCTCTCCACTGCTGACGCCACAGAGGCGGCAGATGCGGCCAGATGATCGGCAGCGGATGCTAACTCGTCACTCGTGGCCGTTCCATCCGTAACGGAAGCTCGCAGATTTTCGACCGCTTGAGATAGAGACGCTGTCAATGCGCCGATCTCGTCCGCTGAATCGTCGTCGACGGCGTCGGTGAGATCGAGTGCGGCAACTCGGGCGGCAGAATCAGAAACTCGCTTCACTCGGCGCGAAATAGATAGCGCCGTGATGACGGCAAGTATGAGCGAGATGAGCGTTCCGATTGCGGCAACAATCCAGATCATTCTCGTTTTGGATTCTGCTGCGCTCGCCGTGATGGCGACGACGGCGTCACTCGAGTACTGAACTGCGTCGTCTGACAGCTTGCCAAAGTCAGTTGTTACGGCGTTGGAAATGTCGGCGTTGTCCACCGTGATTAGTTTGATGCCAGCGGGGATATCGCCTGCATCTGCACGCTTCTTCGCCTCAGTTCCAAAGCCGTTGTAGGTCACGAGTTCGGACTCGAGACGCTTAATGAGTGCTTTGGATTGTGAATCGGGCGCAGACGTCGCGGCAGACGCAAGTAAGCCCGGAACCGCATCCCGTGACTGGGTCCACTGGTCATAGGTGACCTTTGCCAATTCGCTCTGGCCCGGGACACTCAACACAGCGAAGTACATGTTCGTCTGATCATCAGCTGTCAGCCACTCGCGTGCCGCCGCGACGGAGTTGGATGCGAATCCACCAGCCGCAACGCCAGCCTCGGCAGTCGTTGAAACTCGGTCAGCCTGATCTGAAGTAGCGCTCGCTGACGATGCGATCTGCGAACTGACACTTGAGATTCGACCCGCGGCTTGAGATACGGCCCGAGACGATACGTCAATGGTTGCAACAGTTTCTCGGATACTCTGCTGGGCTCTGGTCAACGACCGCGCCATCTGGCCGGCCTCATCCTTGGACGGAACATCAACTTCGACAGTTAGATCACCATCGGCCATTGCTTCGAGAGCCTCCGACACCCTACGGAGTGGACCGACAACCGAGCGAGCCACAGCCCAAGCAAGGAGCCCGACAAGCAGGGCGCCCAACAGACCAAGCAGGATCGACAGATTCTGTGCCCTTGAAGCTGTGCCGACAGCTGCATCCGCGGCAGCATTGCTCTGAGCCTCAACAATATCGGCGACTGGGGGAAGCGCCTTTTCGACTGCGTGGAAGTTGACCATGAACTTCTGGTACTGCTTGGTGGCATTTGCCGGATCGTTCGCAATGACATTCAACGTTGCGTCGGCGGCGGCAATGTATTCAACGACATCTTTCTGAGCCTTTGCCACAGCAGCATCCGCCTGATGGTCAAGGTCGTTACTGGCTGCGGCGACCTGGTTGAGGCCCGAGGTCAGGATTTCGCCGTTGTCTTTAACGCCGGCGAGGGAGTTCTTGATCTGGGTTGGGAATGCCACTGACTCGATGACGTTCTCACGAACGGCATCGTGAGCCATATCCGCTGCCAGCGTCACGCGAGTCAGCGCGTTAAGGGCGGCGATTTGCTCCGTCTGGCTGGCAGACTGGTGTGCGGCCATGATGCCGGCGTACGCCACGGCTGTGATGCTCACAATTGCGACGCCCACTAATGCCGCTAGTTTGTGTGCGATTGATCGGTCGCCCCACAGTTGCTTGAATGCGCCCACAACAAAACCTCTTCCCGGCGAAAGTACGGACGCTCATCTGACATCTGGTCAGGTGCGCGTGGACACGAACTGATACTCGTGTCAGGGTTCCCATCGGATATGAGCGCGCGTACCTGCGGAAAACAGGGCGACGTCATGACAGACAGCGAAACCTGCGCGAAGTGGGACTGAGCTAGATGGGTTGTCTTCGGTCACGACCTCCGATTGTTCATGAAGCCGTACCCAACACGTCACTTGCGCATCATCCGTCACAAACTCATCAGTCGATTCTTGAAGTATGCGGATCGCCGTTGCTAGCGAATCGTTCCTCCCTCGGATCAATGGGGTGACGAACTCGGTCGCACGTGTTCTCGAACATGTGGAGCGCACGGGACATGAGGCGATCGTGTACGCCCCCGGAGTCGATGACGGTTCGTCATATGCGGGCTCCGATGTCGTGGGTTTGCCGTGGGTGCCGATGCCCGGATATCGCGAAGTGTGTATCTCGACGGCCGGCACGCGGACCTTCATGAATCACTTCCGGGACTTTCGGCCCGATGTCGTTCACTTGGCCAGCCCGTTTGTGATTGGCCCCCCTGTCATTCGAGCGGCCCGGCAGTTAGACATTCCAGTGGTATCGGTGTTCCAAACGGATATGGCTGGATTCGCTTTGCAGTACGGTCTTTCGGCGCTGCAAGACATGGCGTGGAATCGGCTTCGTCGAATCCACGATGCGGCCGACGTCACCCTCGTTCCATCCTCGGCAACGTATCGAATGCTGGAAGAACATAGCTTTTCGCGATTAGCCCTGTGGCCGCGCGGGGTGGATGTTGAACGATTCAACCCGCAACACCGCAGTGAGGCACTGCGCTCTGGGATTGCGGCGGATGGTCGAGTGCTCGTCGGGTACGTGGGCCGGCTGGCCAATGAGAAGGAAGTGGCGCAGCTCAGCGTCTTCAATGACGAACCGCGCGTGCAGGTTGTTGTCGTGGGCGATGGGCCAGAGCGGGAGTCTCTGCAGGCACTCATGCCCAATGCGCACTTCACTGGGTTGCTGACAGGGCATGAACTTGCTGAGGTAGTGGCCAGTCTCGATATCGCGGTGCACACGGGTCGCCATGAGACGTTCTGCCAGAGCGTTCAGGAAGCGATGGCCAGCGGTGTACCGGTCGTTGCTCCCGCCTCAGGGGGGCCGCTGGATCTGGTGCAGTCGAGCCGAACCGGATGGCTCTACCGCCCGGGTGACAAGCAAGACCTATACGAGCGGGTCATGGATCTCGTCGGCGATTCGTACAAGCGCACCGCCATGGGTCAGGCGGCTCGTATCGCGGTTCAGCATCGCACCTGGAGTCATATCGGCGACGTTCTGTTCGGACACTACGAAGCTACGCGTCTAGCTCGCGGGCTAATAACTGGCTGAGGAGGGAATGGATGGCGCGCATCGTTCAGGTCGCAAACTTCTACGGGCCCCGTAGCGGTGGAATCAAAACGACGATGAACCGCCTTGGCGAGGGTTACAGCCAGGCGGGTCATGAGTCGGTTCTGGTCGTTCCTGGCCAGCGTGACTCCGACGAAATGACGTCCGCGGGACGGCTGATCACGCTTGCGTCACCTGAGTTACCGAAGTCGGGTGGTTATCGAGTTATTACCGACGTTGACTGGCTATGCACGGTACTTGCGCGTACTGCCCCTGACCGACTCGAAGTATCTGACCGGTTGACGTTGCGGTCACTTGGCTGGTGGGCACGCTCGTCGGGAGTCCCCTCCGCAATGTGGGCACACGAGCGAGTGGATGGCGTACTCAGTGCGTGGACTGGCCGAACCCTCGGCTCCCCCCGGATCGCGGACGCGTGGAACCGAGCAACTGTTCGTCGATTCGATCGCGTTATTGCAACGACGAATTTCGCGCGCGAAGAGATCGATCGAATCGGTTGGACGAAGGTTTCTACTGTGCCGCTAGGCGTTGATCTCGACCAGTTCCACCCACACCGATGGAATGCAGACGTCCGAATGACGCATTGCCGTGAAGGCGTGGATGCTCTCGTCGTCATGTGTAGTCGGTTGTCGAAGGAAAAGCGACCAGATCTGGCGATCGACGCGATTCGACGTTTGCACTCGTATGGATTCCGGGCGAAGTTGGTGGTTGTTGGGTCAGGCCCGATGGAGGAGCAGCTACGTCGTCGGGCCGCGGACCTTCCTGTCACATGGCTCGGATTCGTCTCTGATCGGGACGCGCTGGCTCAACTGTTGGCAACCGCGGACGTTGTTATCGCGCCCGGCCCCATCGAAACCTTTGGGCTTGCCGCACTTGAGGCCCTCGCGTCCGGCACTCCGGTAGTTGCGTCAAACACCAGTGCGGTTGGCGAAATCATCGGATCTAGGGGAGGGCGAGTCGTTGCACCCGATGCGACTTCGATGGCCGCCGGAATCCTCGAAGTGATCTCAACGGCCGAGCCGGCGCGCCGTGCTGCGGCTCGGAGTCGCGCCGAGCAATTCCCTTGGCATAAGACGGTTCACGAGATGCTACGTATTCACGGGCTCACGCATGGGAGTGTGCCGACGCAGGTGGTGGCGTGAATGTCGCTTCGTATTGTCGCCCTTGGCGACAGCGTCACCACGGGAGTTGGCGATGCGGTTTCGCCGGGCGTTCAGCCGGGCTGGGTTGCACACCTAGCCAGACTCGTCGGTGCCACCGAGGTTTGTAACATCGCCCGCATGGGTGCCCGCGCACGCGATGTGCTGCGTGATCAAGTGCGCGAGGTGCACGGGCAGGATGTGCATATCGTGACCCTGTTGGTGGGGGGCAATGATGTGTTGCGAAAGGACTTTGAGCCAGCCAAGGTGGGGCAGACAGTGCGTGAAATCTGCGCACGGTTCTCAAGACCCACAAGCGTCGTGGTCGTGCTGCTGCATGATCCGCAACGAGTGCTGCCCTCCTTCTCCGGAGATGTTGGTCGAATGATCGCACGCCGAGCAGCGGCGGTGAACGACGAGGTTCGACGACTTGTTTCTGCTGAGGAGTCGGTGATTGTGGTGGACATATCCACTGAGCCCGGCGCCCATGACCTAAATAACTGGCATATCGACCGCATGCACCCTTCGCCCACTGGCCACAGATGGTTAGCCCGCGTGGTTGCCGATGCGTTGGCTGAACGCGGCCTCGTCACCGTGTCAGAGTGCGAGGATCCTGTGCCGCCGACGCCTTCTAAGTGGATCCAACTCGCGTGGTTCATCGCCGCGGGCGTTCCCTGGGCGATCAAGCGCAGTGTCGATTTGCTGCCCGAACTCGTGTCGGTGATTGTTGCCGATCGGCGGCAGCTGAAGCGTGATGGGCTGCTGGAAATGAAACAAGGCCCGCGTTATGCGGGCCTTGCATCTGGCGACCCCGACCGGGCTCGAACCGGCGACCTCCGCCGTGACAGGGCGGCGCGCTAACCAACTGCGCTACGGGGCCTCGTAGCTCAGCCGAAACCGAGCCTTGAGTCGTGCTGTACCCCCAACGGGATTCGAACCCGTGCTACCGCCGTGAAAGGGCGGCGTCCTGGGCCACTAGACGATGGGGGCCTGGTACTACCCCCGACGTCGTCCGTCAGGAGACGCTGGAGAGCATACGCGACATATGAGGCAGGCTCCAAAACGAAGTCTTTCTCAACGAGCGCCTCATAATGTTAGCGGTTCATTGGACGTGCTCGCGCATCGGCCCATCGTGCCCGACTTCACTGCAGTTTGGAGCAGCCAACGCGACTGTTCTTTTGCCACCTAAGACGGCCGGTTTGGATCGTCACCGAGGTTGAAGCCGAACTCTTGGGCCAACTCATCGCCAATGAATCGGGGTGGCTGTGACTCCTGCTCAGGCGACGGTGCTGGCTCACGTAGATCAATCTGATCACCTGCGCTGTAACTGCGTTGCCATGACGCCGATGCCGGGCCAGCCGAAGTCCGTTCGGGGTTCAATGCTGGGTGAGGAACGGTTATGGTCTCGGCATATGTCATGAGCGGGTACGGCGTTCCGAGTAGATCCCCGTACACCGCGTCGATTCCGAGCTGGCGCACCTGACTGAGAAGCTCGGCGGAGTTCACGCCGGCGGCGATCGTCACGATTCCACTTGCGTTGAGAGCGGTCACGATGCCAGCGACGAATTGGGCGTAGACGGGATCGGTCATAGTGGCAGCGATGACGATCGGGTCTAGCGTCACGGATTTGGCTGGAAGTCGTCGTAACAAACTCATGGGCAGCAGTTCTGGGGTGTATTTACTAACCCCGAATGCAATTGGGCCCTGACTGAATAGATCGTTGAGCCGACGCTGCACCTGCGAGGGTTTACCGATTCGATCGACCTCACCCTCACTCATCGTGAAGATCAGCGTCGGTGACGCAGACGGAGCCCCGTGGTCCGAGGACATGGCGTTGAAAGCGGCCTGTGCGGTACCGCGGTTTAAGGCCGATCGCGACGTCGGCAGCCAGAGGTTCAACTGCTCAACGTGGTTGGGCAAACATACCCGAATGTCTTGAATCGATTGCGAAATCATCCAATGCAGCACGGGTTTGGCAGATGGATCGAGCAGTGCTTCGGCTATCTCTTCGGCAGGCACCACCTGGTCACCGCGTCGCCAATGCAGCACCACGTCGAATCCGGCGATGGAGCTCGTCGCCAACGTGTACACCGGGCGGTAGTGCACCCGAAGTTCCCCACGCTCGAGTGCGGTGGCGAGATCGAGCAGTGGTGGAATCCCGTCTGGATCGTGAACGACTACAGCACCGCCACCGATATCTTTGGCCTGATACATGGCCAAGTCGGCCATTTTTTCGATCTCTTCACTCGAGTGCTGTCCGTGGATTGACAACGCCGCGCCGACACTTGCGCCGATGGAGATCAGTTCATCTCCGATCAGCGCCGGCTCACGCAACGCCTCGATTGCTCGTCCCGCTAGGTCCTTAACGTTGTCGGCACCGTCAACCTCGTCGAGTAGAACAAGGAACTCATCACCCCCACGGTGCGCTACAAGATCCGAAGTTCGAAACGCAGTTCGAAGTCTCTCTGCCGCAACGCGCACCAGTTGGTCGCCGGCTTGATGACCCGCTGAGTTGTTCACCATGCGAAGTCCGTCAAGGTCGACGAAGAGTACGGCCACTTGGGTTTGATTGCGATTAGCACGGTAGAGCGACTGCTGTAGTTCGGCGGCGAACAAGTTACGGTTCGGAAGGCCGGACAGCGGGTTATGGAGCGCGGTGTAGCGCATCTGCTCCTCGGCCGCCTTGGCAACCGTGATGTCCTCGAGGGTCAACAGCGTGTGAGGTGTCTCCATGTACGTGATCGTGCGAGTTCTAATGCGCACCCAGGCCTCGGTGCCGTTAGGTAGCGTCAGTGAGAGCTCACCAGCCTGCGGGAAGCTACCGTCAGCCCTGGTGATGTTGTCGGGGATGAGCTTGCTGACATTAAGCGCGAGAACGATGTTTCGGTCCCGGTTCACCGTGTCGCAGAAGGCGTCGTTAACCGAGGAAAAGTTTCCATCGCCATCGATGACGGCTAAGCCGACGGGGCTGTCGTGGAATACAACGCGCCACAGTTTTTCACTGGCTTGTAAGAGTTGCAGGTATGCCATTTGTTCGTGCACGTCACGGATAATGACGAGTGCCTGGGATGGCAATCCATCGCTATCGCGTGAGAAGACACTGGCTCGGACGTCTCGCCACGCCCATTCTTGTTCGACCCACGTGCGAACTTCTAAATGTCGGACCTCTTCGTCCTGAAGGGTGTCGAGCTCAGACCACCAGCGGTTCAACTCCGCTTGGTCATCGTTGTGGATTTTCGCGTCTAAAGCCGAAGAGCCAGCGCTGATCTGCTCCAAGATTGGCGGTGTTGCCTTTGTGTCACCGACCAGCATGGCGATCGTGTACGTCTCGACGTCGATCACCATGATCAGATCCGGTGAAGCTGCAAGTACGCGTTCTGCACGCGACGACCCCGGGGTAGATTCACTCGTTGTGTCAAGCGACGGACTCGACGAACCCTGATCTGAGGCGTCTGCCCACGTCCGTAACGTGCGATCGTCGCGTACGGATGGCAGCGGTATCTCGTAGTTGCGCCGACGTCGTTGTGTTGCGGGCGCTGGCGTTGGACGTGTAGGGGTTGTGGGCTCAGGGGACGGAAGTGCGTCATCCCCGCGATAAAAACCTGCCACACCCGGCGAGAGGTTCCGGAACGTCAATGTGTAGTCGCTCGCCTGAGATGGAACTGAGTAGTCCAAAGTCAACTGCGGGGTTTCTGAGCTGAGCCAGTAAGCGGCACGTAAGCGGGCGCCATCCACGCTCGACACGCCCATGGCGGCATCCTCGACGGTGTGGACCTCATCGATCCGTGGCCTGCCGTGTAGCTCATACGCGGTGTCAGACCATGCGACGCGACCATCGGAGGTCACAGTTCCGATACCGATCCCGAAAGAGTCAGCCACGGACACCAGGACATGGTCGACATTGCCGCGTGTACGCAGCAGCGATTCGACGATGTCCCAGCCGTCGGGGGTCCGGCCCTTCACGATCGCAAGTGTGTCAACCTGACGAGCTTCATGACACCCGGAGTCAACAGATTTCGGCTATCTGGTGCATCACTTGGGGTGAAACGTGAGGATCCGGTGAGGTGGTGGTTTGATTCGGTGGCAGATTGAGTACCCCGGACGGTCAGCGGACCTGGCTCAGACGAGTGGCGATGGACGCGGCCAGAGTGTTGAACTCCCTTTGCTGGGCAGCAGTGAATGGGGTCTTGGGATCACCATCGAGAGTGAGCGAAACGACGTAAGCCCCGTTCCGCTGCCAGAGCGTTTGGATACGCGCCGAACCGCCGGTGGATGGTTCGCTGACCACTTCGGTCATCACCGCCCGCTGGGCTTCGGGTACCAGATTGTTGAAAGTAACTCCGTCTGACGGCTCTGGGTTAACGACAAGTTGGCCGTTAGGTGAGTCGATCATGGTGTTCGGCTTGCATGTTGCGAGTTGGCGACGCAGTTCGTCCAGAGCGGCCGCCGCGTGTTCACTGGTGTCGTACACGACTGCGTCGCTCAACGGCCCGACTCTCGCGTTCGTCGAGTCGTACAAGGCCATGAGTCTGCGTGCCGTTCGGTTCTGTTCACTCGGGTAGCGCGCGCCGCAGTAACGCAGAAATGGGTTGGCTAGTGCATCGCCGTTCGGCATAAGTTTTACCGAGTAGTCAGTGCCGAAATCTTCAGCGGTGATGCCAAGACCGGCCAAGGTGGTCTGCACGGGATCCATAGATGCCGAAGCGGTTGCCGCTGGCCCAAGCCCCTTGGGGCCGTAACCCTCCACGAACAGACCGGCATGCCAAGCGCTTTCAAGTGGGATCGGCGTTGCAGGCGAGACCGCCGGCGTTGACGAACCGCATGCAGTCAAGGCCGCGGTGATCATGATCGCGGCAGCGCTAAACGCCATCGCTCGATCAGTCGCCGGGGTCAACATGCACCAAGTATCGCTGACGCGTCCGGAAGTTCGCTCGCGGACGTGGGGCAACGAAGCTGTTCCGTTTCGTTGGAAATCAGACGTCTGATCGTCCCCTTAGCCGATGCATGTTCAGCGGGC
>JBAXUN010000071.1:0-11710 GCA_037129655.1 Actinomycetes bacterium | reverse complement strand
CGGTGGAGCAGGTGCGCGTCCCGGCGGGGGTGGCGGTCGTCCCGGTGGTGGCACAGGTGGTCCTGGTGGTCCCGGTGGTGGCGGCTCTGGTGGTCCCGGTGGTGGACGTCCGGGTCCGGGTGGCCGCGGCACGACGGCCGGTGCATTCGGTCGTCCCGGTGGTAAGCCGGCCCGCGGTCGTAAGAGCAAGCGTGCCAAGCGCCAAGAGTTCGACAACATGTCGGCACCTTCACCCACGGGTGAGATTCGTCCGATGGGTCAGGGTCAGGTTGTTCGCCTGCCCCGTGGCGCGAGCCTGACGGACTTCGCTGACAAGGTGGATTTGAATCCGGCCATCCTCGTGACGGTCATGTTCAAGCTCGGTGAGATGGTCACCGCCACGCAGTCGGTCAGCGATGACACTCTCATGCTGCTTGGTCAAGAGCTGAACTTCGAGGTTCAGGTCATTAGTCCTGAAGACGAAGACCGCGAATTACTCGAAAGCTTCTCGCTTGAATTCGGTGAGGACGAGGGCGATGACGCCGACTTGGTGGCTCGTCCGCCGGTCGTCACAGTCATGGGTCACGTCGATCACGGTAAGACGCGCCTGCTTGATGCGATCCGTAAAACCAACGTGGTTGCTAAGGAAGCCGGTGGCATCACCCAGCACATCGGTGCGTACCAGATCGTCACTCGTGAAGACACTGATGTGCCACGTGCCATCACATTCATTGACACACCTGGTCACGAGGCATTCACCGCCATGCGTGCTCGTGGTGCGCAGGTCACCGATATCGCGATTCTCGTTGTCGCAGCTGACGATGGTGTGAAGCCTCAGACAATCGAGGCACTCAACCACGCCAAGGCAGCTGAGGTTCCGATCGTCGTTGCCGTTAACAAGGTTGATAAGGAAGGTGCTGACCCGACGAAGGTTCGTGGCCAGCTCACCGAGTACGGCTTGGTTCCTGAGGAGTACGGCGGCGACACAATGTTCGTCGACGTTTCCGCTAAGGCTGGGGAGGGCATCGAGGATCTCCTCGAGGCCATCCTCCTGACAGCCGATGCCGCACTTGACCTTCGCGCCAATCCGAACCAGCACGCACAGGGTGTCTCCATTGAGGCTCACCTTGACCGTGGTCGTGGACCGGTTGCGACGGTGCTCGTTCAGCGTGGAACCTTGCGTCCCGGTGATTCAATCGTCGTCGGCGATGCCTACGGTCGTGTTCGCGCGATGCTCGATGAGCATGGCGAGCCGTTGGCCTTCGCAGGACCGGCGCGTCCGGTTCAGGTACTTGGTCTTACGTCCGTGCCAGGTGCTGGCGACAACTTCCTTGTTGTCGACGAAGACCGCACGGCACGTCAGATTGCCCAGACCCGTGCAGCGCGTGAGCGCAACGCGGCTCTGGCGCAATCACGCGGCCGTCGCACCCTCGAGGACTTCCTCAAGACCCTCGAACGCGGTGAAGCACAAGAACTCAAGCTCATCCTCAAGGGTGACGTATCGGGTTCGGTTGAGGCACTTGAAGATGCACTCGTGAAGCTTGACGTCGGCGAAGATGTTTCGCTGCGCGTCATCGACCGCGGTGTTGGTGCTATCACCGAGTCGAACGTCATGCTTGCTGCTGCATCGGATGCGGTGATCATCGGCTTCAACGTTCGTCCGGAAGGTAAAGCACGCGAACTTTCCGAACGTGAAGGAGTGGATATCCGCTACTACACCGTTATCTACTCGGCGATCGACGATATTGAGGCGGCCCTGAAGGGTCTGCTCAAGCCGGAGTTCGAAGAGGCAGCCCTCGGTACTGCTGAGGTTCGTGAAGTCTTCCGTTCGAGCAAGTTTGGAAACATCGCAGGTTGTGTGGTGCGTACCGGTGTCATCCGTCGTAACGCCAAGGCTCGCCTTGTCCGTGACGGTGTTGTCGTGGCGGAAAGCCTCGCAATTGAGTCGCTACGTCGATTCAAGGATGACGCCACTGAGGTTCGTGAAGGTTTCGAGTGCGGTATCGGTCTTGGGTCATTCAATGACATCAAGGACGAGGACATCATTGAGACCTACGAAATGCGCGAAAAGCCTCGCGCCTAGGCACGATCGCTCTACGTCGTAGTAACAACGGTCCGGGTATCTCACGGGATGCCCGGATCGTTGGACGCCGGGTGCCTGAGGTTTGGGTAGCAAATCGTGCGCCTGTAAAGATCTAAACTGTTTGTAATGTCGGAAGGATGACCTCATGGCTGACCCGGCCCGCGCCCGTAAACTCGCCGATCGCATTAAAGTGATCGTGGCCGAGACGTTAGAGCAGCGCATCAAAGATCCACGACTTGGTTTTATTACCGTGACTGATTCGCGCGTTACTGGCGATCTTCACGACGCCACCGTTTATTACACGGTTTACGGAAGTGACGAAGAGAAGATGGCCACGGCAGCGGCGTTGGAAAGTGCCCGCGGTGTCATCCGAAGCGAGATTGGCCGTCAAACGGGCGTCCGGTTCACCCCCACGATCACCTTCATCGCAGACGCAATACCGGAGAACGCAGCCGCCATCGACGACCTGCTTCACATGGCAGCACTGGCCGATGCGGTGGTTCTTGAACGGGCCGTCAACGCAACGTACGCGGGCGATGCTGATCCGTATCGCAAGCCCCGCGAGATCGACGACGAACTCGACGCCGATGTCGAGGATGAGAACATTGACGATGATGACGTTGAGGAAAACAGCGACGATACTCAGGTCGGCGTCGAGTAATCATGTCGTGGACAACTGCACCCGCTGACGCTGATTGGCAAGCTGTCGTTGACATGCTGACCAGCGGTGAGTCGGTCCTGCTGCTTGCGCATGTGGCTCCTGATGCCGATGCCGTTGGATCAGCGTTGGCCGTTGGTATCGGTCTTGAACGGCTGGGTAGGGATGTTCGCGTTTCCTTCGGTGACGATCCGTTTGAAATCCCACGGGTGCTTCGCGGACTGCCGGGCCAGCATCTGCTGGTCGAACCGTCGCAGGCACAAGGTCGTTCGGTGGTTGTGACCTTCGATGTCAGCTCCATCGATCGTTTGGGGGCATTGCAATCTACCGCCGAGTCAGCCACGCATTTTGCTGCGATCGATCACCATGCGTCGTACACCGCGTTCGCACCGGTTTCCGTGGTTGACGTTACGTCGCCGGCAACGGCCGTGATGGCGCTGGAACTGCTTGACCGGCTTGGCGTCGAACTCGACGCGGACATCGCAACGTGCGTCTACGCCGGGCTCATCACTGACACTGGGTCGTTCCGCTACTTCGGCACCACACCTCAGACGCATCACATTGCGGCACGACTGCTCGCGACGGGGATTCGTCACGACATCATTTCCAGACAGATCTACGACGATGAGCCGTTCGCAGCGGTGAAGCTTCTCGGCGTCGCGCTGTCACGAGCCGAATTGGATATCTCCGCCGTTGACGGACTGGGTATGGCTGTCACGTTCGTAACGTCAGAGGATCGCCACCTGCTTGATGTTCCGATCGATGCGGTCGAGCGGGTTATCGACGAATTGCGTGTTGCCACAGAAGCTGAAGTCTCCTGCGTCATGAAAGAAGAAGACCAGGGCGCGTGGCGAGTTTCGTTGCGCAGTAAAGGCCAAGTGGATGTGTCGAAGGCAACCGTCCAACTTGGTGGGGGAGGGCATCGCTTCGCCGCGGGGTACACCCGCTCAGGTGATCGCGAGGCGCTGCTAGCCGAGCTAAAGACGGTGCTGAATTCGCTGCCACATATGGCGGAGTGACCGATGGCGCGTGGGCCACGGGAACGCACGGCCGCTGACGGAATCGTTGTGGTCGATAAGCCATCGGGTATGACGAGTCATGATGTCGTGTCACGGATGCGACGCTTCGCCGGCACCCGCAAGGTCGGGCATGCTGGCACTCTCGATCCAATGGCAACAGGCGTGCTCATTGTTGGGGTTGAACGCGCAACGCGACTACTCGGCCACCTGATGCTCACTGACAAGACGTACGACGCGACGATCCGGCTCGGCGTCGCCACTCACACCGATGACGCTGAGGGTGAGGTGCTAGAAAACATCGACGCCGCGCACATTACTGACGAGGCAATTCGTCATGGCGTACAGGCACTTACGGGGTCGATCATGCAGCGGCCGTCATCGGTTTCTGCGATCAAAGTTGACGGGGTTCGGTCGTACGACCGGGTGCGCGCTGGTGAAGAGATCGTCCTGCCGGAACGGCGGGCAACGATTTCGCGCTTTGAGATTCACCAGATTAGTCGAGCTGAATCCACCGTCGATGTTGACGTGACGGTTGACTGCTCGTCCGGCACGTACATTCGCGCACTCGCTCGCGATTTGGGTGCTGGGCTGAACGTCGGCGGCCATCTGACTGCGCTTAGACGGACGCGAGTCGGCGCCTTCACCATCAATCAAGCGCACAGCCTTGAGCAACTCGAACAAGACTGCGTGATCATCCCGCTTGCGGACGTGGTCCGCGAAACCTTCCCGAGCATCAGTGTCGATGCGTCCGATGTCGATCGTGTGCTGCATGGATCGAGGATTCCGATTGCTGAAGATAGCGACGGAATCGTTGGCATCTTCGGTCCTGATGGGCGTGTGCTGTCTATCGCGGAGCCCCGCGAAGGCGTGTACGCACATCTCGTCGTGTTTTCGTAAACGCCGATTTCCGGCCATAAGAGTGGGTTGCATTCACACTCTTATGGCGCCGAGTGGCAAGGTATGACTGTGCAACGTTGGAATGGTCTCGCCGAAGTACCAGACGACCAGCCACGGTCAGTGGTGTGCATTGGCGTCTTTGACGGCGTGCATCGCGGACATCGCGCGATCATCAGCCGTGCAGTCGAGTACGCGCACACCCTCGGCGCGCCAGCCGTCGTCATCACCTTCGATCCACATCCGAGTGAAGTGATCCGGCCCGGCACGCATCCGGGACTACTGTCATCTATCGATCAGCGCTGCGAACTACTGGCCGACTTAGGTGTGGACGGGGTCTGCGTCCTGCCGTTTACGCTCGAACTCGCAGCGCTGTCGCCGCAGGAGTTCGTCGATCACGTTCTAGTCGACAGGTTCCATGCGCTCGGTGTTGTTGTAGGAGTGAATTTCCGCTTCGGCCATCGAGCCTCAGGTGACACCGAATTACTTGGCGAGTTGGGGCTAAGCCGAGGATTCATGGTTGATGCTGCTCCACTCGTCGCCGGCACTGGCGGCACGTGGTCCTCGACGTACGTACGCGGCCTCGTTGCCGCTGGTGATGTTGCCGCTGCGGGTATCTCGCTCGGGCGTCTACACCGCGTGGAAGGTGTCATCGAGCACGGAGATAAGCGCGGCCGCGAGTTGGGCTTCCCAACGGCGAACCTCGGAACGATCGCACACGCTGCCGTCCCAGCTGACGGTGTGTACGCCGCTTGGCTGATCGACAATCCCTACTCCGACGAGCCGACCACCTACCCGGCCGCCGTCAGTGTCGGCACGAATCCCACATTCGACGGAGTGATCGGGCGCCGCGTTGAGGCTTACGTTCTCGATCGTGACGATCTCGACCTCTACGACAACTTCGTCGCTGTCGATTTCGTTGAGCGGATTCGTGGCCAGGTGAAGTTCGATGGGATTGACGCGCTGATCACCCAAATGACTGCGGACGTCAACAAATCCCGCGAAATCCTCGCCCGGGACTAACTGCAGCCTTGCGACTCCAAGGCTGTGACCTGCGGTGATGTGACCGATTGGGTGGGATCCGTGCCCACTGATAACGTTCTCAATGACGGTTATTGGGTAGGCGCCCGGTAACTCGTGTCTGATCCAGGATCGCGCGTCCGGCGCATCCGTAACGCGCCCGAAGAGGAATACATGTCGCTCGACGCCGAGAAGAAGAACGCAATCATTGCTGAGTACGCCACCAAGCCTGGCGACACCGGCTCACCTGAGGTTCAGATTGCACTTCTCACCAACCGCATCAATGAGCTCACCGAGCATCTCAAGACGCATAAGCACGATCACCACGGCCGCCGCGGCTTGCTGTTGATGGTCGGTCAGCGTCGTCGTCTGCTCAAGTACCTGACCAAGACCGACATCGAGCGCTACCGCGCAATCATCGAGCGTCTCGGTATCCGCCGCTAGTTGCACATCTGGCTGTGGTGATTGACTCGCGGGTCGCTCACCCATAAGCCGGTGGTTGTGCGCTAGAAATAAAAATGAGTAATACCGACAACTGAATAGCCACTGAATTGGTCGTGGCAAACGGCTACGACCAAAGACGAACCGTCGGAAATCGGGAGCGAACGCTCCGGAGCAAAGCCCCAGTCGTCGGTCTTCGGTAGTGGCATTCGGGCGCGATCGAGTCTCTCGCAGGAGTGAGCCGATAGGCGGCCCGCGTGCTTCGATCGATGACCGGCCTCCTGCCGACTGTCAGGCACTCCCGCGCTCGCTCCTTGCTTCCATGATGAAACAAGGAGGGCACCCCGTGGAGGGTCCCGAGATCCAATCCGCCGAAGCCATTATCGATAACGGCTCATTCGGCACCCGTAAGGTTCGTTTCGAAACAGGTCGACTTGCTCGCCAGGCTGCTGGTGCGGCAGTTGTCTACCTTGACGACGAAACGATGCTTCTCTCGGCCACGACTGCCGGTAAGAGCCCGAAGGAACAGTTCGACTTCTTCCCACTCACTGTTGATGTTGAAGAGCGTATGTACGCCGTGGGCCGTATCCCCGGCTCGTTCTTCCGTCGCGAAGGTCGTCCGTCAGAGGACGCGATTCTCACCTGCCGCCTGATCGACCGTCCGTTGCGCCCCTCGTTCGTTAAGGGTCTTCGCAATGAGATTCAGGTCGTTGTCACCGTGATGGCGCTTAACCCCGATCACCTGTACGACGTGGTTGCTATCAACGCAGCTTCGATGTCGACGCAGATCGCCGGCCTGCCTTTCAGCGGCCCGATCGGTGGCGTTCGCGTCGCCCTGATCAACAACCAGTGGGTTGCTTTCCCAACGCACTCAGAGCTCGAAGAGGCCGTGTTCGACATGGTCGTTGCTGGCCGCATCGTTGGCGACGATGTCGCCATCATGATGGTTGAAGCTGAAGCCACCGAGCGCACAATTGAGCTCGTTCGTGGTGGCATGGCTGCCCCGACTGAAGAGATCGTTGCTCAGGGCATTGATGCATCTAAGGGCTTCATTCGCGCACTGTGTGTTGCACAGAGCGAGCTGGCCGCGCAGGTGTCCAAAGAGACGCAGGAATTCCCGATCTTCGCTGACTACCAGCCAGACGCGTTTGCAGCCGTCGAAGCAGCTGTCAGTTCAGATCTCGCTGCTGCTCTCACCATCGGTGGCAAGCAGGAGCGCGAAGAAGAGCTTGATCGCGTAAAGGCTCTCGTCTCAGAGCGCCTCGCCGAAGACTTCCAGGGCCGCGAGAAGGAGGTCAGCGCTGCCTACCGCTCGCTGACCAAGAAGCTCGTTCGCCAGCGCGTTCTTCGCGACAAGATCCGCATCGACGGTCGTGGGCTCTCCGATATCCGCACCCTGTCGGCTGAGGTTGATGTTGTGCCGCGCGTTCATGGTTCAGCACTCTTCGAGCGCGGCGAGACCCAGATCCTTGGCATCTCAACGCTGAACATGCTGCGCATGGAACAGCAGCTCGACACCCTGAACCCAGAGACGCGTAAGCGCTACATGCACAACTACAACTTCCCGCCTTACTCAACCGGTGAGACGGGTCGCGTCGGTTCGCCGAAGCGTCGCGAAATTGGTCACGGTGCACTCGCTGAGCGCGCCCTCGTACCAGTTCTTCCCACCAAGGAAGAGTTCCCCTACGCCATCCGTCAGGTGTCCGAGGCTCTTAGCTCGAACGGCTCGACGTCCATGGGTTCAGTTTGTGCCTCGACGATGTCGTTGCTCAACGCTGGTGTGCCGTTGAAGGCGCCAGTTGCGGGTATTGCGATGGGTCTTATCTCCGATGAGGTCGACGGCAAGACCGAGTACGTCTCACTCACCGACATCCTCGGTGCGGAAGATGCGTTCGGCGACATGGACTTCAAGGTTGCCGGTACTCGCGAATTCGTCACTGCCCTGCAGCTCGACACCAAGCTCGACGGCATTCCGGCATCAGTTCTCGCCGGCGCGTTGACGCAGGCTCGCGATGCGCGTCTGGCCATCCTCGACGTGATGATGGAAGCTATCGATCGTCCAGATGAGATGTCGCCATTCGCGCCACGCATCATCTCGATCCAGATCCCCGTCGACAAGATCGGTGAGGTCATTGGCCCGAAGGGCAAGATGATCAACCAGATTCAGGACGAGACTGGTGCAGAGATCACGATCCAGGACGACGGCACGATCTACATTGGCGCTGTTGATGGGCCGAAGGCTGAGGCTGCGCGTGCGCAGATCAACGCCATTGCCAATCCGCACATGCCAGAGATCGGCGAGCGCTACCTCGGCACGGTCGTCAAGACCACGCCGTTCGGTGCCTTCATCTCGCTGATGCCAGGTAAGGATGGCCTGCTTCACATCTCGAAGCTGCGCAGCCTTGCCGGCGGCAAGCGCGTCGACAATGTCGACGACGTTGTGTCGATCGGTCAGAAGGTGCTCGTGGAAATCTCCGAGATCGACGCCCGCGGCAAGCTGTCGCTGAGCCCGGTCGACGAGAACGCTGACGGAGCCGAAGCGCCAGCCGCGCAAGCCGACGCAGCAACCGAAGAGGCCTGATCCTTGCCTAAGGCAGCACGATCAACTGTGGGCACGGGACATCGTCCCGTGCCCACAGCACGTGATCAGAAGCCCGGAAGTACCCGCATCCTGCTCAACGAAGAGGGTGCCGTAGTACGTCGCACCGTTCTTCCAAGCGGACTGCGGATCGTCACGGAAAATCTTCCCGGAGTGCGCTCAGCGGCCTTCGGTATTTGGGTTGGCGTTGGCTCGCGCGACGAAACTCCCGCGCAGGCCGGTGCTGCGCACTACCTCGAGCATCTCTTGTTCAAGGGCACGTCGAATCGCACTGCTCTTGAGATTTCATCATCGGTTGATGCCGTTGGCGGAGAGCTCAATGCCTTCACCTCCAAAGAGCTCACCTGTTTTTATGCGCGCGTCCTTGATGCTGATCTGCCAATGGCGATGGATGTTGTTAGCGATGTCGTCACCTCAGCGCTGCTTCGCTCTGAAGATGTCGATGGCGAACGTGATGTGATCCTCGAAGAGATCGCTATGCGCGATGACGATCCCGGTGATCTCGTCCACGAAGAATTCGCTGATGCGATGTATGGCCACGCATCACTTGGCCGCCCAATCTTGGGCACCGTCGAAACCATCGAGGCGATCACACCTCGCAACATTCGCTCGTTCTACAACCGTCAGTATCAGGCGCCGAACCTTGTCGTAGCGGCCGCTGGAAACGTTGACCACGCAGCCGTCGTGCGTGCAGTGAAGAAGTCGTTTGGACGTGCGGGATTACTTGATTCCGAGGCATTGCCGGCGCAGCCACGTGGCGGCGTTCTGCGTACACGCGGTGCAGGGCAGATTCGTGTCTTCAATAAGGCCACAGAGCAGGCGAACGTCGTGATCGGCGTTCCTGGTCTTGCCCGTGATGACGACCGTCGCTTCGCCCTTGGCGTCTTGAATGCGGCCCTTGGTGGCGGTATGAGCTCACGCCTGTTCCAAGAGATCCGCGAAAAGCGCGGCTTGGCTTACTCCGTCTTCTCGTTCACCTCGTCGTATGCCGACACCGGAATGTTCGGCGTCTACGCCGGCTGCATTCCGAAGAAGATTGACGACGTGCTCGCGATCACTCGAGATGAGCTGGCAAAGATTGCGGCGTCCGGAATCACTGCCGACGAGCTCGCCCGCGGTAAGGGTCAGATGCGCGGTGGACTGGTGCTCGGCCTCGAAGACACCGGCTCGCGGATGTCTCGCATTGGTAAAGCTGAGTTGCTCACGGGTGATCTGTGGTCGACGGCAGATGTTCTTTCAGCCGTTGAGGGCGTAACCCTGGAACAAGTGCAAGCCGTGGCATCATCATTGTTGGATGTTCAGCCAACCCTGGCCGTGATCGGTCCATTCGATCCTGATCGAGACTTTTCGTCCGCTGTTGCCTAACCGCGCCGCTATTTAAGGAGTCACTGCCATGGCACTTCGTGTTGGTGTGATCGGTGCTCGGGGCCGCATGGGTGCGGAAGTGGTTCGTGCAGTTGAGGCAGCTGACGATCTAGAACTGGCTGTTGGTCTTGATCTGGATGATGATCTAGAAGATCTAGAAGATGCCGGGGCGGATGTTGTTGTTGACTTCACGCACCCTGACGCGGTGATGGACAACCTCCAATTCGTCATTGCTAATCGCATGCATGCCGTTGTCGGCACTACGGGGTTCACGCCCGATCGGCTCGAGACTGTGCGCGGATGGTTGCACCACGTTCCGTCGGCGGGCGTGCTGATCGCGCCCAACTTCGGAATCGGTGCCGTGCTCATGATGCACTTCGCTGCTCAAGCCGCACCGTACTTCGAGTCCGTTGAAATCATTGAGCTTCATCACCCAGACAAGGCAGATGCTCCGTCGGGTACGGCGCGCGCAACGGCGTCGCTGATTGCGACAGCACGTGCGGCTGCGGGACGGGGCGCATCGCCCGATGCCACGACGCAGAGTCTTGATGGTGCACGTGGTGCCGATGTCGATGGCATTCGCGTCCATTCAGTGCGCGCACGTGGATTGCTCGCACATCAGGAAGTAATTCTTGGCGATCCGGGGGAGACCCTGACGATTCGCCATGACTCAACGGATCGCTCATCGTTCATGCCTGGCGTTCTGCTAGGCGTTCGCACGGTAGCCGAAACGCCAGGCTTGACCTACGGCCTAGAAAACTTCCTCGACCTTCGTTGAGCAATACGACGCCATGATGGCTTGAATTCCTGACTCACACGTGCCCCGATGGGTTGTCCGATGTGTTTAACCAAGATCCACATAGGCTTCCTTTGATGTATTCACCTGAGACATTGAAGTGGTGGGATCTCGAGAAACTAAGCGAAGCCGAAGTGGCGCAAGGCCGCAGCCGTGGCGGCAGCGACCAACACGACGACGATGAACGGAGCTCGCAGAAGAAGGGCAACCACGGCCGCTAGAAGGCCCGCGAATCGAGCATCGATCACGAGGGTCTGACCAACGGCGAACGTCTGCACAGCCACCAGCGCGGACAGAAGTGCAATAGGAATAGCATCCGAGGTGGCTTTGACGACGGGCTTATCAAGAATGTCGTGGGGGACTGATGCCCCAGCGAGCTTGGCGATGTAACAACCGACGCAGGCGGCGATGACGGCGATCCACACAGTGCTCATGACTTACCCACCGCGGATGATTCGATTTGCTCCGTACGTCGACGAACGGCCAGCACCCCGGCGACCACGGCGACGATCGACGTAAGCAGCACCGGGACACCCGGTCGCAGGAATGGTGTCAGGATCAACGCCACTGCCCCTGCGCATAGCGCGATCGACCATGAGCGACGATCGTGTAGCCGTGGCCATACCAGCGCAATAAAGCCAGCTGGAATCGCGGCGTCCAAGCCCCATACCTTCGGATCGCCCAGGGCCTGCGCACCCATCGCACCCGCGAAGGTAGCTAGGTTCCAAAACACAAACACCGACAGTCCAGTGGCCCAGAACGCGAGCTTCGAGCCGTGAAAGTTATCGGGCTCTTCGGATTGAGCCACACCCATCGCTGTGGATTCATCGATCGTCAATTGCGCTGCTACTAGGCG
>JBAXUN010000070.1:0-12244 GCA_037129655.1 Actinomycetes bacterium | reverse complement strand
TGTGGAGCGGCCGGTGTTGCTGGGTAGCCAGGTACGGCAAATTCGATGGGTGGTGCTTGTTCGTGGTCATCCTCGGGGACTGCAACCTCGACGGGTGCCGCTGAGATCTGGGCCGAAAAATCTCGAAGGGCAGCTTCCATGTCAGCAATGGTGAGGTCTTCGAGGTTCAGTTCGGCGAGATCATAGGCCGCGGGCTCAGTCTGGTTGCTCACGGCAGCGAGGTGCACATCCGGAAAATCCAGCTCTGGAACGAAGGGCTCGTCTGACAGCGCCCAATCAGGCAGTGGGACTCCCGGCAGGATCGCCGCAGAGCGGCTTGACTCCGGGGGTGGAGTCCAGTCCGACTTGCGTGCCACAACTACCTCGTTTTCGAGCGACAAAAATTCGACAGATCACGTCGACGGATGCGTGGTGAACAAACCCACGCACATGTCATCGGCCAGTCGGGTGACTGGCTTGAGCATCATGCCAACGTGACATCGACCGAAAGTGGGCCCGGTCCTGTCTCATATCGTAATTGCTCAATCCGCCCGGCCGCAGCAAGATCAGCCGAAGCGGACTGGATCCGTTCCAACGCCTGCGCCGGACCGGTTACCACTGCCACCGTGACCTCGGCCTTCATCGAGACCTTGGCCTCGCTCTTGGCCTTACGTACTCCAGATAGGACGGTCGCGACCGCATCGACAGTTCCCGCGTCCCCTCGGGTGTCTCCGAACTCGGCAACGGTTGGCCACGGAGCGCGGTGAATACTTCCCTCTAGCCACCACGACCAGACCTCTTCGGTTACGAAGGGCACGATCGGCGCGAACAGTCGGAGCATCACCGATAGTGCGACGGCCAGCGCGGCCTTGGCTGAGGCTGCGGCCTCAGGTCCGCGAACTCCGTAGGCACGCTCTTTGACGAGTTCGACGTAGTCGTCGCAGAAAGCCCAGAAGAAGGTTTCGGTCACTTCCAGTGCACGCGCGTAGTTGTAGTCGTCGAGGGCGGCGGTGGCGTCTGTCACAACATTGGCAAGAACGGCCAACATGGCCTTATCGAGTGGATCAGTGATGACACCGAGATCCTCAGGCATGGTGACGCCGTCGGCGAGGACGAACTTGCTGGCATTGAGAATCTTGATTGCTAGACGTCGACCGATCTTCATCTGGCCGACGTCGAATGCGGTATCAGTACCCGGTCGACCAGAGGCGGCCCAGTAGCGGACGGCATCCGCGCCATGTTCGTCGAGCAGCCCGAGCGGGGTCACGACGTTGCCCTTGGACTTACTCATTTTCTTACGATCAGGGTCCAGAATCCAACCGCTGATGGCCGCGTTCTTCCACGGCAGCACATTGTCCTCTAGGTGTGCACGCACAACCGAGGAGAACAGCCACGTGCGAATGATCTCGTGTGCCTGAGGGCGTAAATCGAATGGCCACAAGCGTTTCCAGAGATCATCGTCGAGCGTCCAGCCACCGGCAATCTGCGGTGATAGCGAGGAAGTTGCCCATGTGTCCATGACGTCCGGGTCGCCCATGAATCCACCGGCTACTCCGCGCTGCGCCTCGGTGTAACCAGCGGGTACATCGCTACTCGGATCGATCGGGAGCAGTTCGTCCGATGGAATGAGGGGAGTGTCGTACTCAGGGTTGCCGTGCTCATCGAGGCGATACCAGACGGGCAGCGGAACGCCGAAGAAGCGCTGGCGCGAAATCAGCCAGTCGCCATTGAGCCCTTCGACCCATGAGGTGTAGCGGGCCTGCATGTACGGCGGATGCCAGTTCAGTTCGGCACCGCGTTGGACTAACCGGGCACGCACATCTTCATCGCGGCCTCCGTTGCGGATGTACCACTGACGCGTCGTGACAATTTCGAGTGGCTTGTCGCCCTTCTCGAAGAACTTGACCGCCTGCGTGGTTGGGCGAGGATCGCCTTCGATGAATCCAGCTGCGCCAAGTGCCTCGACCATGCGCTCCTTGGACGTATGCGCGGTGGCCCCGGCGATTGCCGCGTAGGTGTTTCGGCCAAGTTCGTTGGTGACCCACTCGGGGGTCTCGGGAAGGATGCGACCATCCCAACCGATGATGGGACGGGTGGGTAGTTGCAGTTCGCGCCACCAGGTGACGTCGGTGGTGTCACCGAACGTACAAATCATTGCGATACCGGAACCCTTTTCCGGGTCGGCCAGGCGATGGGCCACAACAGGAACTTCGACGTCGAATAGCGGTGTGCGAACTGTGGTGCCAAAAAGTGGTTGGTAGCGCTCGTCATCTGGGTGAGCGACAAGTGCGACGCAGGCGGCCAGGAGTTCGGGTCGCGTTGTCTCGATGAAAACGCGTGATCCGTCTGGGGCTGGGAATCCGATGCGGTAGTAGTTGCCTGGGCGTTCGCGATCTTCGAGTTCAGCCTGTGCGACGGCCGTTCGGAAGGTGACATCCCACAGAGTGGGGGCCTCTGACTGATACGCCTCACCGCGTTCGAGGTTGCGCAAGAAAGCGCGCTGGGAAACGACCTGGGCGCGTTTGTCGATGGTTTGGTACGTACGCGACCAGTCCACTGACAGCCCAAGTCGACGCCACAACTGCTCGAAGACCTTCTCGTCCTCAATAGTCAAGCGTTCGCAGAGTTCAACGAAGTTGCGGCGCGAAATCGGCAACTGATCCTTGCCCGGCTCTGCGGGGGGCTCAAAGTTGGCGTCGTACGGCAGCGAGGGATCGCAACGAACTCCGAAGTAGTTCTGCACTCGACGCTCGGTCGGCAAACCGTTGTCGTCCCACCCCATGGGGTAGAACACTTCGAGGCCACGCATCCGCTGGTAGCGGGCAATGCAATCGGTGTGCGTGTAGGAGAACACGTGCCCGACGTGCAACGACCCGCTGACCGTGGGCGGCGGGGTGTCGATCGAGTAAATCTCCTCGCGAATCTTGGTCGCGTCGAAGCTGTAGGTGCCTTGTTCGTGCCACACCTGTGCCCATCTGTCTTCGACTCCGTCGATGGTGGGCTTTTCTGGGACGCGTGAGTAAGACGCAGGTGTGCTCATGGGGCCTTATCTTAGGGAACATTGTCGGATCATTCGAACGGGTAACGCTGGGCGGAAAGTCGTCGCATTGGGCGTCCGCCCCGTAAGATCGCGATCCGTGAGCCCACGTGATGAATTCGACGAGTTCGAAGCCGAGTTTGATGATGACGTCGATGGTGAAGACGACGCCGATCTTGACGAGCTTGGTGATGCCGACAGTGATGATCCGCCGCTGAACTATTTGGGTTTGCCCGTGGACGATGAAGACGACTCAGGTCTCGGCCCGGCCTTTGACCCTGATGACGAAGATGCCGACGATGCCGAATCCGCCGAGGCGCCACCTTTGACGGACGAGCAAGCTGAGACCCTTCTGCGCCGGTATCTGGAAGTTGAACAAGAACTTCTCGGGCGCTGGCCTGAGTCCAAGCTTGAGCCCAGTCTCGATCGAGTCGCGCTGGCCATGGAGTTACTTGGCGAGCCGAATAAGAGTTTCAGTGTCATCCACATTGCCGGCACGAACGGCAAGACGTCGACCTCTCGGATGACTGAGTCGCTTCTTCGTTCGGTGGGCCTGCGCACAGGCCTCTACACGAGCCCGCACTTGCACACGATGCGCGAGCGGATTCGCCTTGATGGTGAGCCAATCGACATGGAGCGCTTCGTCCGGGTGTACGACGATATTGCCCCGATTCTCGACTTGGCCGATCAGCAGAGCGTGGCCGCGGGTGGCCCACGGATGTCGTTCTTCGAGGCGATCACCTGCCTGGCATACGCGGTTTTCGCCGATGCTCCCGTCGACGTTGCGGTAGTTGAAGCCGGCATGGGTGGACGCTGGGATGCCACCAATGTGGCCGACGGCCAGGTGGCAGTTGTCATGCCTATTGGCCTTGACCACGTTGAATACCTTGGTCCGGACATCGCGACGATCGCCGGTGAAAAGGCGGGCATTATTAAGCCCGATTCGTTCGTCGTACTTGCGCAGCAGCAGTTAGAGGCGGCCACAGTTCTGCTCGCGCAGACCGCCGAAGTCGGTGGCTCACTCGCACGTGAAGGGCTTGAATTCGGAGTTGTCTCGCGGCTGCCGGCGATTGGTGGCCAACTCCTGAGCCTGCAGGGATTAGCCGGTCGATACGACGACATTTTTCTGCCGCTGTTTGGCGCGCACCAAGCCTCGAATGCGAGCGCGGCAGTAGCGGCCGTCGAAGCATTTCTTGGCGGTGGTGAGCATGAACTTTCCGTTGACTTACTGCGCGAAGGCTTCGCCGCGGTCACGTCTCCAGCACGCTTAGAGGTCGTTCGCCGTAGCCCAACGGTTCTCATTGATGCTGCCCATAATCCCCACGGCGTAGCGGCTTTGGCGTCGGCGCTTGAGGAGGCATTCGAGTTCAGCCATCTAGTTGGAGTGCTAGCAGTCTTCGCAGACAAGGACGCTCGCGGACTTTTGGAGATACTGGAGGAAGTACTCAACGAGGCGGTGATTACGCAATCGTCGTCACCGCGAGCGATGTCAGCAGAAGCACTCGGCGAACTTGCGGCAGAAATTTTCGGAGACGACCGAATTCGCATAGAGCCCAAACTTTCTGCGGCAATCGAGTTGGGTATTCAACTTGCTGACGAAGCGGCCTCGGGAACTAGCGGTGCGGGCGTGCTGGTAACGGGATCGGTCGTTACCGCAGCTGAGGCACGAGCCCTTCTGGGCCGTACTGAGGCGTAGAAGTTGAGATATCGGCGACACACATGAAGGTCCTCGCCCCAGCCATTTTGGTTTTCGAAGCGCTACTTGTCGCCCTGGCTATTCCGGTTGCACTGAACCAGGGGAGAGGTGCAACGACAGGCTGGCTGCTAGCGGGGCTTGCAGTCGTACTCGTTGTGGCGGCCGGTGCCTCTCGTCGGCCTGGCGGGGTACGCATTGGCTGGGCGATGCAGGTTCTGGTGCTGCTTTCATCGATTGTCGAGCCGGCTATGGCCGTCGTCGGGCTCGTGTTCCTCGGAGTGTGGGTTACCGCGGTTATCTACGGTGGGAAAGCCGACAGAGCAGTTGCTGCGCGGGCAGCAGTGGTTGCTGAACCTTCGAGTTCGGCTACCGCGCCCCCCGAGAACGACTAGCAGTACAGGCTGACCCTAGGATTGGCATCAGCAAGCCGCCCGCAGAACGCGAGCTGCCCGCGACCAAATGACCCCATGTCGTACTCCAGGAGAAAACTGTGTCTGAGCGCACTCTCGTCCTCGTAAAGCCCGATGGTGTAGCCCGTGGACTCGTGGGCGAGGTTTTGTCGCGAATTGAACGTAAGGGATTCGCAATCGTCGCGCTCGAGCTTCGCACGTTGCCGCGTGAGATCGCCGAAGAGCACTACGGCGAGCACAGTGATAAGCCGTTCTTCGGTGAATTGGTTGACTTCATCACCTCCGGACCACTGTTGGCCGCCGTGATCGAAGGCCGTGAATCCATTACGTCATGGCGCGCGATGATGGGTGCTACGGATCCGGCCAAGGCCGCTCCTGGCACTATCCGCGGCGATCTGGCCACGTTGATGAGCGAAAATGTGTCACACGGCTCTGATTCGCCCGAGTCTGCAGCCCGTGAAATCAAACTCTTTTTCCCGAATCTCTAAGGTAAATTTCACGCCTGAATTAGGTGTTTACGCAGGTCAGAGCCCTGTAACGCCTGTTACCTGAGATTTAGGTGTGACTGGTGGGCTTTGGTGGCATTGGACGTACCCCCTGTACAGCGGCCTACCATAGAGACACCTCGTAATTGAGCGTTCCTGGCACGACGACCTATCGCCGACGATAGGCATGGGTTCGCTTACCGATAGACCACTGGAAGGCTTCCCCGCGTATGGCCAACAATCTGTCCTTCATCGGCCGCGATATGGCTGTCGACTTGGGTACGGCAAATACCCTCGTCTACGTCCGTGGACGCGGCATCGTCTTGAACGAACCCAGTGTGGTGGCGATCAACTCCAACACCGGTGGCATCTTGGCCGTCGGTGCTGAGGCCAAGAAGATGATCGGTCGTACCCCAGGCAACATCGTCGCGATCCGCCCCCTGAAAGATGGCGTTATTGCCGACTTCGACACTACCGAGCGCATGCTGCGCTACTTCATTCAGAAGGTGCACAAGCGTCGTCACCTTGCTAAGCCACGACTGGTCGTCTGCGTACCATCGGGAATCACCGGTGTTGAGCAGCGCGCCGTTAAGGATGCTGGCTACGCCGCAGGTGCCCGCAAGGTGTACATCATCGAAGAGCCGATGGCTGCTGCGATCGGCGCTGGCCTTCCCGTTCACGAACCGACCGGCAACATGGTTGTCGATATCGGTGGTGGAACGACTGAGGTTGCTGTTATCTCACTCGGCGGCATTGTCACCTCGCTCTCAATTCGCGTCGGTGGCGACGAGCTCGATGCGTCAATCATCAGCTACGTCAAGAAGGAATACTCCTTGATGCTTGGTGAGCGAACGAGTGAAGAAATCAAGATGGCAATCGGCTCGGCCTTCCCCTCGCCAGATGAACCGCATGCAGAGATTCGCGGCCGTGACTTGGTATCGGGCTTGCCACGTACCGTTGTGGTAACGGCTGAAGAGATTCGCCGTGCGATTGACGAGCCGGTGAACGCGATCGTGGATGCAGTTAAGACCACACTTGACCGCACGCCACCTGAGCTTTCCGGCGACATCATGGACCGGGGCATTGTCCTAACCGGTGGTGGCGCATTACTTTCGGGTCTCGACGAGCGGTTGCGGCACGAAACTGGCATGCCGATCGTTATCGCTGAAAATCCGCTCGACTGTGTTGCTCTTGGTTCTGGCAAGTGTGTCGAGGAGTTTGAGGCACTTCAGCAGGTCCTTATTGCGGAGGCGCGCAACTAGTCGTCATCGTGACGAAAGTTTCAGTAGGTGCCCGCGACGATCCAATGTCGCGGGCGCTTGCATGAGTAGGGGAGCATTAGTACATGTGGGAATCGAGAAGGCTGCGGACCATCATTGGTCTACTTGTCCTGACCTCGCTAACCCTCATTGTTCTGAGTCTTAAAGGCGGCGGTGCCACCGTTCGAACGGGTGCCCAAGGTGCGATTGGACCTGTTCAAAACGCCGTTGCGTCGGTCACCAGGCCCATCCGTGACTTCTTCACCGGGCTGGGAAGTATCGGTAGCAAAGACCAGACAATCGCTGATTTGCGCCAGAAGAATGACGAACTTCAGGGACAGTTATCAACGAACCAGTACGCCCAAAATCGGGCTAAGGAGTTGGACGATCTCCTCAAGATCGCCTCGGCAGGGAACTACAAACTGGTTCCGGCACAGGTCGTTTCTGTTGGTCCAGATCAAGGATTTGCCTGGACAGTAACGATTGATGCTGGGTCCATAGACGGTCTCAAGGTTGACCAAGATGTGATCACAGGGCAGGGACTGGTCGGCCGCGTGGTGCGGGTTACGAAGTCCGATGCCACCGTCGAACTCCTCGTAGATGCAACCTCAACTGTCGGTGCTCGGGTTGAGCGGTCAATGTCGATTGGCTTTTTGAATGGCACCGGCGAGGCAAGATCGATGGAGTTTCAACTGCTCGATCCGTTTGCCGAAATCCGTTCGGGTGACCGGCTGGTTTCCTTTGGTGTGCGCGGTGGGATTTATGTGCCAGGGCTTCCGCTCGGAACCATCACGCAGATCAGCGGTACCCCCGGCCAGTTGACCCGCGTTGCCACCGTCGTGCCTTTCGTCGACGTGAATTCCCTTGATCTCGTGGGTGTGATTGTCGATCCGCCGAGGACAAATCCACGTGACGCCCTGCTACCGTCTGCGGCGCCGTCTGCTGCGGCGAGTTCACAGCCGTCGACGGGTTCGCAGTCGTCGACAGGTTCCGATGCGGTGACCCCGGACGCATCTTCGGCCCCTTCACCTTCGTCGTGAGCCGCTGAAATGGCGTGGATTCGAGTCATGCTCGCGGTGGCACTTACCGTGACTGCTGTTCTCCTGCAGCTGACGGTTTTGCCACTCCTGCACCTGCCTGGGGCAGTTCCCAACGTTGTGACCGTCACTGTGATCGCGATTGGTTTATGTGCCGGGAGCGTGCGCGGAGCTATCGTTGGCTTCCTTGCGGGGATGCTGATTGATCTTGCGCCACCGTCAATTGCCACCCTAGGAATCACCGCACTGGTGTTGGTGCTTGCCGGCTTCGCCGCTGGCCTGTTTGGTCAAGACCCAGATCGACCACTTTTTCTTATCTGTGGATTTAGCAGCCTGACCTGCGCATTTACTGTGCTTGCCGGAACTCTGGTGGCTGGGATCGTGGGTGATCCGCACGTTACGTGGTCTCGGGTACCCGGGATATTGGTCAGTGAGTTGATTTATGGGGCGCTGTTAGCCGTTGCGATCGTGCCCCTGGTCACGTGGCTGTGGGTAAGAGTTGCACCGCCTACGGGTCGTAAGCCTTGAATTTCGACGTAAACTGGTCGTAATCGACGCTCTGCACCACGTCATGTCCGCGCTGAGGCGTTCGTCACGATGAGGAACCTCGGTGTGGGTCGGGTCGTCCTACATCTTTGGTGGCTGGCGTTCGGTTACTGAACGGTCTGATGTGGGTAAGAGATCGAGATCATGCCCATGCGGAGTCAAAGTGGAAAGGGTGGTCCGTCGCGTGAGTGATAGATCCACCCTGCGACTGATGGTGTTGGGCATTCTCATCGCCTCACTGTTGATCACCATGGTGAGCCGACTGTTCTTCCTTCAGGTCGTGTCTGCCGATGTTTACACCGCCCAAGCCTCAAACAACCGGATTCACTCAATCGAGACGCAGGCTGCGCGTGGCCTGATCCTCGATCAGGTTGGTCGACCCCTGGTTTCGAATCGAACGTCATTGGTCGTCAGTGTGGATCGCCAAGCGCTGCGGGCTCAGAAGGATAAGGGGCAGGCGGTCATCGATCGTTTAGCTCCGGCACTCGGCATGACCTCGACGATGCTTTCGTATCGGCTGGAATTGTGCGGCAAGGATGCCCATGCCAAACCACCGATTTGTTGGAATGGCTCGCCCTACCAACCCATCCCGGTGGCAAAGGACATCTCGCAGGATCTCGCGCTCAAAATTATGGAGCGGCGCTCGGATTACGCGGGTGTCACAGCTAGTTTGGAAGCAATCAGGGTCTATCCATCGCCTTTCTCCGTTAATGCTGCCCATCTCCTTGGCTACCTCGGCCCAGTTACCGATGGCGAGCTGGCTGATCAGAAAGCCCTCATGGATGCAGGCAAACTCGATCCAAACGGACCGCGGCTTCGGCGTACGGATCTGGTCGGACGTGCCGGCGTGGAATCGGAGTACGACACCGAGTTACGTGGTGTTGAGGGCATCAAGCGAGTGACCGTGAACTTACGTGGCTCCGTCACCGGAACGGTTAGCCAGACGACTCCGGTTGCCGGCGTGGATCTCGTCACCAATATCGATGCGAGACTTCAGCAGGTCGCCGAGACTCAGTTGAAGGCAGCCATCGACAAAGCGCGGGCTACGAAGGATCCGAACGGCACTGGCAATTACCGTGCTGATTCAGGCGCAGTGGTCGTCTTGGATAACACCAACGGCCATGTGCTCGCTATGGCCTCGTATCCCAACTACGACCCGTCACTGTTCGTCGGCGGTATTTCGTCGAAAGAGTATGCGACGTTGACGGCGGCGTCCGCGAACGAACCGCTGACATCCCGCGCTATTCAGGGCCAGTTCGCGCCGGCCTCGACCTTCAAGATTGTCACCTCGTCCGCTGCCCTCCAGAACGGTTACTCGCCTTCGGACACGTTCGACTGTCCGTCGTCGTATCAAGTTGGTAACCGCGCCTTCAAGAACTTCGAATCAAATGAGTATGGTCGGCTTTCGCTGTCGAAAGGCTTGGCTGTTTCCTGCGACACGATGTGGTACGAGGTCGCCTACAAGTGGTGGCTCGATGCCGGTGGCAACAGCCCGGGTGCGCATCCGAAGGATCCAGTCGAGGCGATGGCCAAGGCGTATGGGATTGGGCGACGTACCGGGATCGACCTACCGGCCGAGTCGCGAGGTCGCGTCGGTGGACGTGAATTCAAGACGATGCAGAACGAGCAGTTGCACACTTCATGGTGCACGAGGGCACGTGACGGATACCCCGAAGTCGCTAAGACGGATCCCAGTCGGGCCACGTTGCTTCAGGCGTATGCCGCCGATGCTTGCGCAAATGGCGGACTGTTCCGCGGTGGTGATGCGGTTAACATGGCCATTGGGCAGGGCGACACCGTGGTGACGCCGTTGCAGATGGCTGTTGCGTACTCCGCGTTGGCCAATGGTGGCACCATCTGGCAGCCCCAGATTGCCAAGGGATTCATGCGCGGCGATGGTCACGTCGTGAAGACCATCGCGCCGAAGAAGGTTGGTTCCCTGCCGATCACTCAGGCCAATCAGGAATTCTTGCGCTCTGCCTTCTCCGAAGTGACGAGTCAAAGTTTTGGTACTGGCTATGGACCATTCCAAGGCTTCCCGCTGAATCAAATACCGGTCGCCGCAAAGACCGGCACCGGTCAGGCAGGTGCCAACAAGCAGTCGACATCGTGGTTCGCGACGTTCGCGCCAGCAAATAATCCGAAGTACACCGTCGTCATGATGGTGTCCCAAGGTGGAACCGGATCAGGTACTAGCGCCCCGAGTGTGCGCAAGATTTACGAAGCCATCTATGGCATTCGTGGCTCCTCAATCGACCCAGCGCGCTCGGTCCTGCAAGGCGGTAAGCCGACCAATACCTTCCCCAAGGTGACGGTTAACGGTGAACCGATCTACCCCGAGTATCGCGATTCAACGCCCTCTCCCGTAGGTACTGGCCCATGACGCTGGCGTATCCAACAACCTTGGCCAGACGTAAATCAACGTCGTATCTGCAACGGCTCGACTGGGTTTTGATCGGTGGCGCACTTGCGCTGTCGATCATCGGAGCGTTGCTTGTTTATTCTGCAACCCGAAGTAAACAGGGCGATGCGGGTCTAGATCCACAGTCGTATCTCAAGAAGCACATCCTCAATCTCGTCGTCGGCCTTGTCCTCGGGATTGTCATTTCTCGACTCGACTACCGACTTCTACGCGCGTACACACCAATTCTTTACGGGGTATCGATCGTCGGTCTGGCACTTGTGCTGGTGCCACATCTGGGGCACACCATCAACGGAGCCCAGGCATGGTTTCTGCTGCCGGGCGGCTTTAGCTTCCAGCCATCGGAGTTCGCCAAGATCGCCATCATCTTGGGCATGTCGATGATCCTGTCGGAAAAACGTGACGCCGAATCTGAGCCCCGCGATATCGATGTGGTGTACGCGCTCATCGTGGCTGGGCTGCCCATTGCCTTGATCATGTTAGAGCCGGACTTGGGGACCGTACTGGTCATCACCTGTGCGGTGTTGGCGATCGTCGCGGTTTCTGGTGCACCAGTTCGTTGGCTGATCGGATTGATTGTCGGCGGTGTTCTCGTCTCGTTTCTGGTGTTCCGGTTTGGAATTCTGAGCCCGTATCAAGTGGATCGATTCACTGCTTTCACTGATCCGACATCGAACACCAAAGGAATCGGCTTCAACACGACCCAGGCCCGTATCGCCATTGGCTCGGGTGGGATTTTCGGTCAGGGTTTGTTTCATGGAGCGCAGACGCAGGGCCACTTCGTCCCAGAAAACCAGACGGACTTTGTCTATTCCGTTGCTGGTGAGGAACTCGGGTTCGTTGGCGCAGTTGTCATCGTCCTGCTCCTTGCGGTGATCTTGTGGCGCGCGATCTACATAGCAGTGCGCGCCTCTGATCTCTTTGGACGCTTGGTCGCAACGGGCATCGCAACCTGGTTTGCATTCCAAGCTTTCGAAAACATCGGCATGAATCTCGGCATCACGCCCGTGACGGGGGTGCCGCTGCCATTCGTTTCCTATGGTGGCTCGTCCATGTTTGCCAACTGGCTCGCGATAGGACTCTTAATCAACGTCCATATGAGGGCAAAAGAGTAGAGATTCGCGAAGTGCGATAAGTCGGTACGATGAGGTCGGTGTTCGCCGCTCGCGGGGGACTCCACGTCATGACCCTGCCGTTCTGACCACCTCGAAGGATGTCCCGTGACCGCTCCCACCCTGCCCGGCGACACGTCTCCCGCGTTGCGCGTGAACGCACTGAGCGATGATGTGCAGAGTGTGTTCCCTGAGTTGGAACGACTCCTGCCGCTTGTGAGCAAGCCGGTTCAGTACGTCGGCGGCGAACTTAACGCGGTC
>JBAXUN010000007.1:0-36288 GCA_037129655.1 Actinomycetes bacterium | reverse complement strand
TTCTCGTCGGCGAGGGGCCGAAGATCGATCTGCCGACACTCTGACCATCTGATGTGCGCGGCCCACTCGGATCACACCGAAAGCAGGCCCCGAATGATCAGCTGATCGTGACGTGCGAGCGATGGCCGATCTTCGGGCAAGAGTCCGTGGGATGCGGGCTCACCGAAGAACAGTGCGCGTTCGCGAGGAGATACCGACACGGCAAGCGCCACCGCACCGGCCGCAGCCAACATGGCTATGCCGTCTGACAGTTCGAACAGACTGTCTGCCGTAGCGCTGGGTTCGCAGAGTCCGTACAACGTGAATCCTGCAATGAGTAGCAGGATGGCCCGAAGTTCTTTCGCAGTGAGCCCGGCCGCGGCGGCAAGTGGAAGTGCCCACATCAAGTACCAGGGTTGGATAACTGGCCCCAGGACGACGACGGTAACAAAGGCCAGAACTAGGCCACGTAAGGCTGTTCGGCCTTCAGGTTTCAAGATGAGTCGAGCAATCAAGATGATCGCGGCAATCTCAAACAGGGCGCGGAACACATTGACGGTCAGGTCGACGTGATCGCCGAGGCCGAACCATTTCAAGAGGTTTCCTGATGCCATGCCCAGTGCAGTTGATGGAGAAAGCCACGTGCGTACCGTGCCGGGCGTGGTGAGGGCGTGAACCCACCCGAGGTTTACGCCCACAAGTGCGGAGGCGCCTATCAAACAGGCTCCCGCAATCGCGCCGGTTTTGGCCCATGCGACGAGCCGTTGATTTCGGCTGCTCTTGGTGCCGGCCCAGATTAATCCGACGAAGGGCAGCGCCAGTAATCCGATGGGTTTGACCATGGCACCGGCTGTGACGGCAATGATTCCAACGATCATCGAGCCTTCCATCGCAAGGCACATGCCGGCTGCGATCAAACCGATCATCAGTGAATCGTTGTGTGAACTGGCTACGAAGTTCATCAGAATGAGTGGATTCATCACACCGAGCCACAGTGCCTTGGGCGCATCAATACCGTTGAGGAATGCCAATCTTGGGACGTAGTAAGCCAGTAGAGCAACACCCGCGATGGCGACTAGCCGAAATGCGATGGCTGCGACAAAAGGATCGCTGATGAGTTGGGCGATCGCTCGGGAGATGCCAAGGAAAACTGGGCCATACGGGGTCGGCACCTGACTCCACATGGGGTCTACGCCATCACGGAACCAGCCGGGAATTGAATCGACACCATTTGTGTAGGGATCGACACCCTTCAGGACGAGCTTGCCCTGTGCGTAATACGAGTAGACATCGCGGCTGAACAGCGGTGGTGCAAGTACCAGCGGTGCGATCCAGATCGCCAACACACTCCACAGACGTCGCACATCGCGAATGTGGCCCGATAGGACATCGGCGCCGGCGACTAGCCAGGCTTGAAGGAGTAGGGCGCCACCGAGGATGACGCACAGGCGGGACAAGAACATGCCGATATCCGTCGTGCGCAAGGTGTGCACGAACGGAACGTCGACGAGACCATAAATCGGAAGCCAACCCACCCCTAGGGCGCCAAGTGCAATCACACTTGTTGCGATCAACCCCGGTACGGCATAGCGAAGGGTAAACGCGAGCTGCGAATCCGAATCGTGGTGCTCGCCGTTGACAGGATCGACGGAGGCCACGCTCCTAGGGTACTAGCGTCTCGTGCGTGTTTGGACCGCAAATCCGGGTGTCGCCAGTGTTCGGATGTCTGATGGGACGGATCCAACGGCTGAACTAGTGCAGATAAGTAGGAGCGTACGTCCGGTCGACTCCTGTGATGCGTTCGGCGGCCAACCGACCTGACACCAGAACCATCGGCACCCCGACACCGGGTTGGGTGCCGGATCCGGTAAACACGACATTTTCGCCGAATAGATTCGCGGGTCGAAACGGCCCGGTTTGAATGAACGAGTGAGCCGATGCGAAAGGCGCCCCTCGCTCAAGTCCACTCGCTGCCCAGTCCAGCGGGGTAGTGACGTGCTCGACCTCGATGGCATCACCAAAGCCGATGTAGCCACGTTCTTCCAGCGTGCGGACGATCTCGTCGCGGTATCGGGGGCCAGTGACCCGCCAGTCGATATCGGCGTCAAGGTTGGGGGTTGGAAACAGAACGTAGTAAATCTGCTTACCCGCCGGCGCCAAATCGGGATCCGAGTAGGTCGGGTTGGTCACGAGAACGCTTGGATCGCTCATCAGTCGTTTATCTTTGATGAGTTCGCGGAACACTCCGTCCCATGATCGCCCGAAGTGAATATTGTGATGCGCCGTCTTGGTGTAGGTAGCGGACGAACCAGCAAGGAATAGGAAGCACGACGGCGAGTAGGTGAGTCGTCGGACATTCCAAGGCTCACGGCCGAGAAGTTGTCGGTAGGCCACAGGCAGGTCTGGATTCAAAACAACAGCATCAGCGGCAAAGCGTTCCCCGTTCGCGGTGCGGACTGCAACTGCCCGATTACCGTTCATTTCAACGTCTGTGACTTCGGTGCTGTAGTGAATCTGTACACCGTGCTTCTCTGCTGCCGCCGCCATGGCCTTAGGAAGTGCGTGCATTCCGCCCTTTGGGAAGTACACGCCCGCGACTGAGTCCATGTAGGCGATGATCGCGTAGATGGCCAGCGCGTCCTGAGGTGATAAGCCGGCGTACATGGCTTGGAAACTAAACAGGCGCTCGGTGCGCGGGTCGTTGAGGTACTGACGAACCTTGGGGGCAAGCTTTCGAAAGCCGCCAATAGCAACGAGTTTCGCGAGGTTTTCGGTAAGCAAATCAAGTGGAGTATCGATGTTCGTGTCGATGAAGTCGCGCATCTCGTACTTGTACAACTTGGACACGAAATCGACGTAACGCCGGTAGCCCTCGGCCTCTTGCGGGGAGATGACGGTCGAGATTTCCTCGGCCATGGCGTCGACATTGGAATGTACGTCGAGCTGTGATCCGTCAGGATAGAACGCGCGATAGAGCGGTTCAACGGGAGTTAGTTCCAACCAGTCCTTCATGTCTTCGCCGACGGAGTTGAACGCGTCGTGAATCAAGTCTGGCATCGTGAGAACAGTTGGTCCCGTATCGAAACGGTACCCGGCATCGTCGATCAGGCCGGCACGTCCACCCGGTACTGACTCACGTTCAAGAATGGTGACCTGACGTCCCGCGCCTGCCAGGCGCAGAGCGCACGACAACCCAGCCAAGCCCGCACCCACAATGACGACGTGGTCTGTGGGACCTTTAACTGTTCGAGGGGAGCGTCCTAGAAAACCCATGCCCCTAGCCTAGGCATGTGGCTTCGACTCGGCCCGTTGAAGTTGGCCGATGTGACTTATATCGAACGTGCAGTGGCCGCATAGGCCAACCCGGTGAGGATTTCCCGCGCCGGGTCAGCCAAAGTCACTCGATCGATGGCCGCGAGGGCTTCGGTGGTGAGGGCCTCGATCAAAGCTTCAACATGACGCAGCGCGCCGGTGTCAGTAATGACCTCTCGTAAGGCATTGACCCCGGTTGCATCGAGTGCCGGATCGCCGAGATGGCGACGCAGCAGCGCCCGTTGCGTCGGTGAGGAACCTTCAAGTGCGGTGGCAATAAGGACAGTGCGCTTGCCCTCGCGTAAGTCATCGCCGGCCGGTTTACCTGTTTGGGCTGGATCGCCGAACACGCCAAGAACGTCATCTCGAAGTTGGAATGCCTCTCCGAGGGGGAGTCCGTAGCCGGAATAGGCGACATGAATTTCATCAGGTGCACCGGCGAGTGCTGCGCCAAGGTGCAGCGGACGCTCAATCGTGTACTTCGCTGACTTGAAACGAACAACTCGCATAGCGCGCTCGGCAGATCCGCCACCAACGGCCTGTTCGAGTAGGTCGAGGTACTGGCCCGCCATGAGCTCGGTCCGCATGATGTCGTAGATGGGCTTACCCCGCAGGACCTGATCTGATGAAAGGCCACAGTTCATGAGCAATTCGTCTGCCCAAGATAGGCACAGATCGCCAAGGAGAATGGCCGCACCGACGCCGAAGCCCTCAGATGATCCGAGCCATTCGTGTTCGCGGTGAAGTGTGGCGAAGCGACGATGCGCTGCGGGCAGGCCCCTGCGCGTATCCGATCCGTCCATGACGTCGTCATGAATGAGCGCACATGCCTGCAGCAGTTCCAGCGCGGTCGCGGCGGCTACGGCGGCATCAGTTGGCTCTCCGCCAGCTCCGCGCCACCCCCAGTAGCAAAACGCCGGTCGAAGTCGTTTCCCGCCTCGGAGTAGATCTATGACAGCGTCGGTCAGTGGGCCAAGGTCTGGGCTGACATCTTCAAGAATCGGCACCTGCTGGCCGAGAAACTCGTCAAGTCGATTTTGGACGCGGACGCGCAGATCATCGGCATCGAGTGGCGAGTTGGCCGTCCCAAATGTTCCCACGAGGGAACAATCTACGGCTTTGCCGCGACTTCGGCACACGTGACTGGTGCATATGCCGATGTGATGACGCTTTTGGCGCTAACCGCCCGCGGCAGCATTGCTCAAAACGCGGGCCCGGCGAGTCAATGAGGGGGACAGGGTGATGAAACGTAAGGCAGGATCTACACATGGGCAGATCAGTGACAGTTACCGGTTTCGGCCACGCGAGTGGCACCTACGATCAGGCTACGTTGCGTCTAGCCGCGGCGGCTCGCGCGGCTAATCCGGGGGATGCGACTGCGCGCGCTACGTACGCGATGGCAGCGATGCGAGAGGTGATTCTGCGCGGCGGCATAGAGGAATCTGCGCTTGCCACGACGAACATCTCGCTGTCTCCAGTGCACGATCCGTGGCCAACTGTTGTCGCCTACGAGGCGACTCTTGGCCTTGCGGTCAAGGTTCGAGATCTCACCTCGATCGGATCGCTTCTTGTTTCCGCGGTTGAGTCCGGTGGTGATGGTGCTCGCGTTGATGGGATTGAATTCACCCATCGTGATCCTGCGTCGTTGCACAATGCCGCTCGGGATTCGGCATTCGCTGATGCGCTCTCAAAGGCGAAGCAGTTCGCCGGCTTGGCGGGCCAGGCTCTAGGTGAGGTTCGGCATGTCGTCGAAGGGGGTGCGGCAATGCCATCGCCGCGCGGTCGCGTCATGATGGCAATGGCTGATTCGTCAGGTGGTGCACCTATCGATGCAGGGGAAGGCACCATCAATGCGATCGTCACCGTAACGTGGGCGCTCGGGCCAGCCGTCTGATGTTGGTGCCGTCTCGCTCGGAGTACTTCGAGCGCTGGTCCGAACTTCACGGGGGTTATGACCCCGCTGCGTCACGGTTTGTCGGTCCGTGGTTGACGTTGATCTACACCCTCGCGCGGCCTCTTGCCGGCGCGGGGATTCATCCTGATGTTCTGACTGTTAGCGGTGCGGTGATTGCTGGCCTTGTGGTGTGGCTGGCGGCAGTTGGCGGACATTGGCTTATCGTTGCCGCGCTCGTGTGCGCGTTATCTGGAGTGTTTGACTCCCTAGATGGCGCTGTCGCTGTAATGACAGCGCGAACATCGCGTTGGGGCGCGCTACTGGACTCGCTCGTCGATCGTGTCAGCGACATGCTCTATCTCGTCGCGCTCTGGATTGTCGGGGCGCCCGCCCTGTGGTGTGTCGCGGCAGGTTTCGCCATTTTCCTGCTGGAGTACACGCGGGCTCGGTCATTGGCGATCGGGATGGACGATGTGGGAATCATCAGCACGGGGGAGCGGCCAACTCGCGTGACTGTGGTGTCGATGTTCCTCTTAGCAGCCGGCATTTACACATCGTCAGCCTCGACGTGGGCGAGTTACGCTGCGGCAATTCTGGCGGTGCTGTGCGCGATCGGATTGATTCAGTTTCTCGTCGTTGCTCGTCAACGTCTTCGCTAATCACCGATGCGGTAGCCGAACGGCTACAGCATGCGGCATTGTGAAGCCATGGAGCCCTTTGCTGGTGATGATGCATCGTCGGTAGTTGAACGTGACTGGCGAAATGACGGTGTGCATGTTGTTCGGGCTACCGAACTCGACGCCAACACTGCGCAGACCCCCGGCATGAATCGTGCCGCGGCGATCACGGCGACGCGTCATGGAGCTCAATACCTGTGGGCCGGCACCGTAGATATTCATGCGGGCGCTGCTACCGGTGCCCATCATCACGGTCCCGTTGAAAGTGTCATCTATGTGGTGCGCGGGCGAGCGCGCATGCGCTGGGGTGTACGACTTGAGTATGTAGCCGAAGCTGGCCCCGGTGACTTCATCCACGTTCCGCCCTACGTTCCGCATCAAGAGATCAATGCCAGCGGTGATGAGACGCTGTCCTGTGTACTTGTGCGCTCCGGTCAGGAGCCGGTGGTCGTCAATCTTGACGATATCGACGTCGAGACCTCACCCGAGGCCGTAGCGTGGATCGATGATCTACACACCAAGTCCTAGGTTTCGGGCATGATCAAATCCAGCAACGTCGGACTCGCGTCGTAGGATGACGTCATGAGTAACCTGCAGATCGAGCCTACGAGTCGTTCGTGGACGTTAACCAAGGTGATTGCCGTCATCGTCGGCATTCTCACTGCGGGCTACATGCTGCCGTGGACAATCGCCGCCGTGCGCGATGTTCCGCACTGGTTCGTCTTTTGGATCAACCTGCTCTTGGGGTGGACAATCATCGGCTGGATCATCGCACTGGTGATGGCTCTCAAGCGTCAGCGATTCGTCGTAACCGGCTAGTGGTTTCCTAGGCGGAAGCCGGGGTTTCTCCGTCGCGGCCGATGAGGTTCGCGACGATCTCTGCGGACATACCCACTAGCGGCAGGCCGCCACCCGGATGGGCTGATCCACCTACCAGGTACAAGCCTGGAATCGGTGAGATGTTCGTGGGCCGCAGGAACGCCGCTCGCGCTCCGTTGCTTGACGTGCCGTAGATAGAACCACCCGGCGCGCGGGTGGCTGCCTCGAGATCGGCAGGGGTACGCATCATCGTCCAAAGTGCGCGGTCGCGTAGATCAACTCCGCGCTCGGCCAGGATCGTGAAGATGTGATCGCGATACTCGTCCGCTAGTCCCGGCGTCGTCCAGTCGATCGAGCCTGGTTGTGCAGTGGTGCTGTGACGCGGTGCGTTGACCAAAATGAACCACGACTCATGATCGGAATCCGGACGCATCTGATCGTCGTCAGGAACACATGCGTAAATCGTGGGATCGGGCACGGGGCGAGGATTTTTACCGAAGATGGAGTCGAACTCGTCGTCATAGTTTGATGGGAACCACACGTTGTGATGACGAATATCGGGGGTTCTTCCACGTGCTGCGACCAACAGTACAAACCCCGATAGAGACGGTGTTGCTCGATTTAGCGCTCGCAGCGCAGTCTTACCTCGCTGATCGCTGATCAAGTCGCCGTAAAGGTGTCGGGCATCAGCGTTGGACACGACTATGTCAGCGGGCAGTACCTCTCCGTCGGTGAGTTGAACGCCGCAAACACCATTGTTTTCGACAAGAACCGATGAGACGTCTGCGCTGAAACGAACTGTGACGCCGCGTTCAAGGACGCGTTCGTAAAGGGCGTCGGCAAGCTTTCGAATCCCTCCTGCAACGTGATACGCGCCGAAGGTTTGTTCGACGTAGGGAACTGTGGCTAAGGCGGCGGGGGCCTTTCGTGGATCAGATCCGGTGTACGTGGCGTACCGGTCGACTAGGGTTCGTTGTCGCGGGTCGCGCAGGTAATCTGATTCAAGTGCGCGAAGCGAGGTAAACGGAGCGACGGTACGCATTGCTGATAGGTCCTTGGCGAGCGGCAACATGTCGCGCATGCCCGACAGTGGTGATTCCAGAATCGGCCGGCGAGTGATCTGCCAGATATCAGCTGCGCGGGCACAGAATGCGCGCCAATCGTTGCCAGCTGTGCCGCCAAAAACCTCCTGCATGGCCGCTGCACATCGACCAACGCCGAAGCCGGGCATGTCCAGTGTGGTGCCATCATTGAAGTGGTAGCCAAAGGCCGGATCGAGATCTACAAGTTCGACTGACTTTTCAAGTGGAGACCCAGTTTTGTTGAACAGGTCTCGATACACCGCGGGGATGGTCAAAAGGGATGGTCCAGTGTCAAAGACGAATCCGTCTCTCTCGACGCAGCCAAGTTTGCCGCCATACGTTTCGGCTTGTTCGACGATGGTGACCTGATGCTTCTTGACTGACAAGCGCGCCGCAACGGCCATCCCGCCCATACCTGCGCCAATCACCACGATACGTGCCACGTGCTGAGCCTAGGGGAGAGATCCGGCTACGGCAGGGTGCGGCCTCTCCAGGTGGCTGTGCCATTTCGGCGACGGCGCCACGACTCGGCTACGAGACCGCTGAAGGCAACAATCGACGCTGGATGGGCCAGAACATCAGGCAGGGTTCGTCCGCCGGTACGTTCTGCGCTCACTGCTCTACCGGCCACACCCGCCGCATAACCGATAGCGCCCCAGGTGCGGGTCGAGGCGCGAGGTGAGGTCAGAGCAGCGATTGGCGGCACGACATACATGAGGTTGAGTAAGGCGACCACGCTGGCGGAGCCTGCGGGGCTGCCGAAAGCGGACCATAGCGATTTGCTGTACCCGTCGATGAGGTCGCCGGCAGTTTCGTACATGCGGCACCGAGCGATATTCGTGCCGTCCACCACACCCCCGCGACCGCCGGTGGACTTAACGGCGCGAACCAGTGCGATGTCTTCGAGCACGTCGCCGCGCACGGACTCATGACCACCCATCCGCGCGTACATCGCTGAATCGATGATGAGCAGCTGTCCGTTCGCCGCCGTGAGTGAGGGCTGTTGTGAAGATTCAGCCGCGCCGAGGGGCAGGAGGGTCAACCATGACCATTGGAGCAGAGGTTGAACGAGGCGGCCGAGTACTCCGTCTGTGTCCTGCGTCGGATAGGGGCAGATGACGTCGAGCCCGACTTCGCGCATGAGCGTCACACTGTTTGCGATTCCGTCGGCAGCGACGACGACGTCGGCGTCGATGAACACGAGGACGGAGCCGCAAGCAGCCTTGGCCAACCGCTCGCAGGCCCAGTTCTTTCCCAGCCATCCGTCAGGTAATGCCTGCTCGCCATGGATGAGTCGAAACCGAGGGTCGGACTGCGCTGCGGCCGTAGCCAGAGCTGCGGTGTTGTCAGTGGATCCATCGTCAAGTACGACGACTTCGAAATCTGCGATCTTCGTAGACCTAAGCACTGCGGCAACGCACGCACCAATGTTGTTGGCCTCGTTACGAGCAGGAATCAGAATGCTGATCCGCTCGGCGACATCATTGTTTGACGATCGCGGAGTTCTTAGGACCCGTGCGTTGTAGAGGGTGTGAGCGGTAGCTCCGATTGCCAAAAGTGAACCGGTCAGGGTGGTGTTGTGCACCACCCGCGCTAATCGCGTCCTACCCATAACTTGTACGCATAGGGAATCGCGACCGTTCCCATCACAAGTGCACCCCACAGGGCAACTCCACCGCGGTGTTCGAAGACCCCGTTCAAGATGATTGACGAGAAATACGTCCACAGGTACATCAGCGCAGGAACTCCGTCACCTACGCCACCATCTGTTCGACGACGCGGTAAGCGATCAAGGGCGAGCATCATCAGGAGTGAGACCAAGAACCAGCCGACAAAATTCTGGAGGGGAATCCCATGAATGCCCGGTAACTGTGGTCCAGTGTCCGACCACGTCCAATGCCCCTCGGCAACCATCTGTGGATCGAGGAATAGATCCCACGCCGACAATGCGACAGCCCCGATGACTGATGAGGTCATCGTGCCCTTCGCCAAGCGTCGTCCGACCAGCAGCGCGGGGTAGCTCATCATCGCCCACGCAAGCGGGATAAGTAGCGGAACGCCGAATAGGGCCGGTCCAAGACGCAATCCGTAGCTGTAAACACCAAATGGCAGCGCGGTATGAACACCAATGATTTCGGTGATGAATCCGATGCCAGTACTTATCCCAAGCCAACCGAGGGTCCAGAGGAGGCCGCGCGTAATCAAGGAGTGGCTAGCGCTGGTCAGGAAGAACAAGATCACTGCCAGAATCGTCAACGAATCGCGGGTGGAGCCGTGAGTTAAGGGCCACACGATCTGGGTCAGGATGGTGGCGGCGGCCAGGATCCAGGGGAGCAGACCCAATGCCGAACTGCCGCCGCGACGTCTGTCCGCGTGCGGTCCGGAGTAAACGCGAATGCTCATGTGCCAGAGACCTTAGCCTGTTCTCCGGTGTCGTTCATCTGTGCTGCCGTCGGTAGCCGAACGGGAAGCCCGTTGTACGTCCCTTCTGCCTCAACAAGTGCGAAGCGCGCAAACAACTCCTCGGCGTACCAATCAACCTCATGAGTCATGCGCATAACATCTTTATGAGCATCTCTCCGATGGGCAAAATTGCTCAGCGCGGCACCGTTAGTCCACGTACTGAAGGTCCCCTGGAGGCCTACGGGGGCCTCGCCGATCCCCATCGCAAAGGTCAGGCCGTCGACTCGGTGCAAGTCCGTCGATACAGGTGGCACTGCTGCCCAAAAGTTGCGCCACTGGCTGGTCTTGATTCGCGCACGGGTGATCGCGGCGATGGGGCCGTCCCACCGATGGGCGAGGGGATCGCCAAATGGGCGACGAGCCGACCACGTGCCACGTGACGCTAGAGGCAACATCGTGAATCGCGCATGCTCGTTCGCGATGGTCGACCACGAGCGAAACGACGGTGACTGGGTGAACCTGGCTGGCCCGCCGGGATGTGCCCAACAGGTCAGAATCGCCCAATGGCCAGGGTCGGCGTCTCGTGAGGTAAAGGTCTTGCCCGATCCGGTGCCGAGCATCTTGGCGAACGTCACGCCGGTCTGTCGACGCACCAACGTTCGATCCACACTCATCCGCGCAATGGCTGCGGCGATCTGCGGCCCGGAAACCCCGAAGACGTCGAGGCAGACCACAGCTGGCAGATCTTCGGCCGCGTCGGGCCGATTCTGCGCGGCGTGCTCATGTCGGGGATTGGGCTGTGTCATAGCGACGTTATCGTCCCACGGCGGGCCGAGTCGTTGAAGCGGTATGAGCCGATCAAGTATTTGAAGACTTGAACAGATGTCAAAGTGTGCATATCCCGCGCGAGAAGGGTCGCCAGATTACGTACTGGAAACGACTGCGCAGGTTCCACCGGTGATGCGGAGTAACTCCGCATAGGTCGTTGGAAACACGTAATGGGGATGACCGCCGGCGGCCCACACAACGTCGTAGTTGCCGAGGGCGATGTCTACGATGGTGCGGATCGGAGTTGGGTGCCCCACCGGTGAGACACCGCCTATCGGTTGCCCTGTCGCCGATCGAACGAAATCTGGGGTTGCACGTCTGACCTGCTCTGCGCCAATGAGTGTGGCCAACAATGCAGTGTCTGCTCGATGTGCTCCCGAGGTCAGAACCAGAAGCGGGCTTGCGTCAGCATCAAAAATCAACGAGTTACATACCGCACCAACCTCGATTCCGAGCAGGGCTGCTGCCTCCTCGGCAGTGCGTGCGGCGTCATTGAGTTCGCGGACTTCACCAGTGACACCCAACTGTGCGAGTGCGGTCGCGACGTTTGTGGCGTTGGAATGCATGCGGTGAGGTGTGTCATCGGCCATCGTGTGGCGTTCCCAACTAGTTTTGTGTGGTTGCGTTTTGCTTACGAATTTCCTTTGCCCGTTCGGCCAGATCCTTGAAGTAGTCAGTATCGGTGATGGCGCTGGCTTCTTCCTGAACCTTGTCGTGATCGATGATGACCGTCAGTTTGTACACCTGCTCACGCAACTTGCGTTCGCGCTCGACCAACTCGGTACCCATGCGTTGGAAGGTTTGTGCCAACACCCCAACTTCATCGGTTCGAGCAGCAACTACGTCCAGGCTCGTGGGGTCGAAACGCTCTTCTTGCAAGTCTCGAGCCGCCGCTGTGAGCTGTTCAACTGGCCGCACAATCCGTCGACTCGTCAACAGGCCAATACCGATACCGAGTGCGAGAACCAACAAACTCAAGATGGCCTGCTTCAGCGCCAGAGAGTTACCCGGAGCATTGATCTCGGCGACAGGTACGGCGGTTACCAGTGTCCAATCTCGCTCGGGAATCGAAGCGACGTCAAGTTGCCAGGATTCCTGGTCACCGGAAAGTTTCGTGGTTACGTCGACGTGATTGATGGGTCCGTCGGATTTTGGTGCGTTGGCTAGTGCGGTTTTTTCAAAGTTCTTTCCCCACGCAGTTGTGCCCAGAGCAGTTAAATCTCGGTTGCTCGGTGCGATAGCTACCTTGCCGTCCTTATCCAAGACAAAGATCAGCCCTCGATCAGAGATATTCAGACTCGCAAACGATTGCGATAGACCTTGCGCATCCTTGGCCCGCATCGCCGCCACGGTTGCATCGATATCGTCGAGGTAGACGCCGGTTCCAATCGTCCATTCCCATGGCGCGAATTGATAGACGTACGAGAGCTTGGGCGCGGAAAAACCACCAGACGGCATTGCGCTTAGACCGGGTGATGCCGCGGTTGTGTTTAGTCGGGGCCATTTGTATTGCAAGTAACCTGAGCCCTTCGTCTGCGCCAGGTGGATCAGTTCGCGGATAACGAATTGCCCGTCTGCATCTTTCACATCGAAAAGGTTCTTGCCATCAAACTTCGGGTTGGCGTGAGCAACAGCCAATCCAGTCGGATCGAAAGCGAAGAAGTAGTCGTCGTTTCCGTACCGAACAGCTCTGATCACGTTTTCGGCGGTTGCCTGAGCCTGCGCCTTAGTGAGCTGGCCGGCTGTGACCTCGGCGTCTAGTTCGTTGAGTGTCTCGATGATGGGTTGAGCGATGTTCTTTAACTGTGCAGCTCGATCAGACAGTGCGGTGGATCGGAAAGCCTGTTCCTGATCGTTGGACTGGTGAACTAGAAGGGTGGTGGATTCCAGTGCTTTCTGCATGGCCTGTTCGGAACTCGCGGATGCTGCGCGGTGAGCGGTGATAGCTGAGTAAGCGGTCGTCACAAGTGCGCTCAGCGCAAGTAATCCGGCGATCAGGAGCGCCAATCGAACGCTCAGCGAGGACCAGCGCGAAGGCATATCTGGTATTGCCATCTGCACGCACCTCCAGCGGTTCCTATGTAATGAACAAGCGAGTGGATGACCACGTCAGCCACTCCTACCGTCATTTGTACGTGATCGGATAGGCAACATCCTCGCTGCCACCTAAACCTCCGCTCAAGGTTCGCCCGAAGGCTAGGCCGAGATGTGCCGGCTCAGCGTTCGAAATCGTGGCGAACCTCTACGATGGGGACCGCATAGATCCAATGGGGTCGGTTAAGGGAGTACTGATGGATTTCGATGGGGCTGGGGTCGTCCCGACCGTTGAGCATCCTCCCATTGGCCAACTGAGCCGTATTTCGGCTGGACGCGAGCTATATGGCTTCTTGCGTCCGTTCCTTGAACCCGTCAAAGCCAAGGTCATTCTTGCGCTGGCGTTGGGCCTGACGTCCCTACTTGCTGGTCTCTATATCCCGCTGCGGATTCACGCGATCTTGGCGGCAGGGGAGCATGGCGCGGAGTCGTCTTCGGAGGCGGCACATGCAGAGATTTCGAGCTTTGAAGCAATTGGCTCTATCGCCGTTCTCGTGGCAATCGCGGTCGCAGGGGCCATGCTTTCTCGGAAGGTGACCCACGATTTCGCCACTGAAGTAAGTCGTGACCTGAGCGCATCGGTGTTCGAGTCAACATTGGAATCACCGGTGCTTCGGCAGAAATTCATGCGCCGGCCTAGCGTCATCGAGCGTCACACCGCCGATGTTGATCGCATTCAAACGGCGATGGATGCAACGGTCGTGGAAGGTTTGCCAGCTATCGTTGGCATCACACTCAGTCTTGTACTACTGCTGTACATCGAGTTTCCCGTCGGCGTGGTGACGACGGGGGCAGTCATCTTCTTCATCGTTTTCAACCGAGTCATCGGTAACGCGATCTTTGAGCACGACCGGCATCGCTTGGATGCGTCAGCTGACGTCGGGGCGGTAGTGGATGAGGCGATCACTGCGGGTCGCAATGTCACCGGTATGAATCTTGGCGCTTGGATTGAGTCACGGTTCTTCGCCCGGGCAGAGCACTTGAGGGTTGCGACCCATCACCAGCAAACGCAAATTAACCGACTTCTTACCGCGGCTCGCTTCACTGGCTATCTCGCACTTTTTGTCGTGGTCTGTATGGCGGTGATCGGCGGAAGCGATAATGCCGCGGCAATCGCACCCGCCCTGCTCTACATCGAGTTCGTCGTCAGTGGCTTGGAAGCTCTACCGCCTTGGATACGAGAGTTCCGGCTGGCCGTCACAAGTAAGCGACGCGTCGAACAAATCGTCAACTCACCCAGGCGGGTGCATCGACCAAATGCAGAACTCGGTTCGCCTGCGGCCGGCACATTCGTCCTTCGAGACCTAGCGTTGTCGCCGGATAGTCCGCTTGCGATCGGCGATGTAGAGCTTCCGCTAGGTGGATTGGTTGTGCTGGCGGGGGACCGCGGTAGTTCACCCGATTCCCTAGCCGAGGTGCTTGCTGGTGATCGGGATCCGGACGCGGGCTACGTACTGCTGGACGGTATGGACGTGCGTTATCCCACCATCCGTCGGCGCATCACCTTGATCGCGGACGAGCCCTATCTGATGGATGCGACTGTTCGAGAGCACCTTGGCTCGGCTCGCGCCGACCTAACAGAGGCAGACATCGCTGCGACCTTGGAACGAGTTGGCCTAGCCCACGTGACGTCGTTGGCGAATGGTGGCATTGATGCGTTACTTGGCACTCACGCTGAATTGCTCAGTGTTCATGAACGCCAACGGTTAATGATTGCGATGACCTGTTTGAGCGCATCAGATGTGGTTGTGATTCAGGATCTTTCGCTGTTTTCCGATGCTGACGCAGCCCGACCACTCCTTGCGGCGTTGAGACATGGTGTGAACCGGACTGTCGTGTTGTCGACGATGAACGAAGAGGTCGCATCCATGGCAGATCATGTGCTGGCCATGGTGGGTACGGATCTGATGGCAGGTAAACATGGCGAGCTCATGGCGCGTGAGGATTACGCCCAAGTCTGGCAGCGGCACCTGCCGGGTGTTATTGATGACCGGATCCTTTCGACCTTCCCCGAATCGCAGCGTGAGCGACTTCAGACGCGACTGTTTAGTGAGCACTTCAGCCCTGGTGACATCTTGGTGCGGGCGGGGTCGCGCATTGATCGGGTTATGTATGTGGTCAGTGGCCGGGTAGAGATCATTGGGACGAGCGGATCAGGTCACGAGCAACGGATAGCCGAGATTGGTCCAGGTAACTTCTGTGGAGACCTCAGCGAAACGGGGGGAGTTAACTCCCATACAATTCGCGCAGTTGAAGAAACGACGGTGCGAGCGTTGAGTGCAGAATCATGGTCCGCAGGCCTGCTCGGTTTGCTCGATGCCGATCCAGCTGAACGTCGAGTGTTGTCATCGATCCTGCGGTTGGAGTATCCGACCAGGGCGGATCTTGCGGCCAAGATCACCGAGTTCCCAGACGAACAGGTGGATGCCGCAATCGATAACCTCGTATCTCTTGGCCAGATCAGAGAGCGTGCCGACGGTGGACTGGTTGTATCGGTCAGTCGCAAGACAATCCGTGATACCTCCGGGTTGCTAGACGCACTCGGCGACCTGTAGACCGTCATTACTGTCCGCGCTACCTAGCCCGGATTCGCGCCAACACCCACATCCGACAGGGATGCATCTTGCGCACTGTCAGGGGGTAGGGCTACCTTAGAACTTGTTCGAACATATGTTCGATGAAGGCCTTCCCTGACTTTCGTCGAATGTTCGGATTCGAAAACACGGTATCGGCGGATTCGCGGCTGTCTGATCTGAGTTTTCGCCTAGATCGGGATTCAGGTAGTTCTCGCGGGCCAGCTGAATTCATGATCTACGACCTTCCCGTGTGTGGGGTGCGTGTGCGGGGAAGCACCGCATCCCACCGCGGGCTGGTTCTCGGTTGCCTTCCCCTGGACCGGGTGAACTGTCACGGCAGTTCATAGCCGAAAACGTCTAGATACAGCCGAGGAAGGTCGTGCGATGCGCACATATGGCGAGGTCATTTCCATCCGTACTGGTTCTGCAGGCGCAGGTTCTTCGGGTGCTGGGTCTGCGGGTGGGGTTGCCGTTGGCAACCAGTTCCTATGGCGCAGTCGTATCTACGTCGTACGTAACGTCCTGGCCCATTGGGTCGAGTCGGGCACCTGGTGGACTTCACTTCAGCGTCAGTCAAAGCTGCGGGCGTTACCTAGTGCATCAGTTGATGGCGTACCTGTTGAACCATCCATCACCCGTGATGTTGGAGCCACCGAACGGTGGGTTTGGCGGGTGGAGGCCGCTGCTGGTTCGTCGGCACCTATCGGGGTTTATGACGTGGCCTGCGAAATTCGTGGTGCCGACAGTGCAGAACTCACACAGGGCCAGTGGCGATTAGCCCGCGCACTCGACTGAACACAGATCGGTGCGCATATCGGATCACGCTCTTTCACACATACATCTTCGTGCGCCGTTTAGTGACCCATCGGGTCGAGTTGAGGAGGTCGTTATGACTGTCACATCAATCAATCCAACTGCAACGCTTCAGCTTGCACTTGATACCAATCCCTCGCCCACATTCGAGCAAGGTGGAGTATCAATGACTAGTTCATCAGTGTCTGCCACCCCGCACAGTCGTGACCTACTGGCCGGTGCAGCGCGAGAACTACTAGCCGCTGGTGTGGCACAGGAAAGTGAGTCACGCTACGCACATGCACACCTAGCGGCTCTGCGGGCCGCAGCGGCTGTTCTTGCCACTCGTGCACGTCCACGTAGTCGTCGGGGCTCGCGGGTGCGAAGTGCGTGGGTTCTCCTTGCTGACATTGCACCTGAATTCTCTGAATGGGCAGCGTTTTTCGCCGCTGGGGCTACCAAACGCGCTGCTGCGGAAGCTGGGTTACGTGGTGTTGTCACTGCGCGGGAAGCTGATGATCTCGTACGTGAGGCTGAGCAGTTCCTTGGCCTTGTTGCACGCCAGCTGGGTGCTATTCACCAGCCACTCCTAAGTGATTGCGCAGTACAGATTCCCTCACCGCCAACTCGTGGATCTGCCAGCGGTCTAGGTTCTGATGCCTGAAGATTCCTTTGTTCATCTACATGTGGCTTCGGGCTACTCACTTCGCCATGGTGCGAGTAGTCCGACTGCCCTCGTGGAACGTGCTGCTGCCCTAGGGCAGGATTCACTCGCACTTACTGATCGCGATGGGCTCTATGGTGCTGTGCGATTCGTGCTGGCCTGCCGTGATGCAGGAATTGCGCCCATCCTTGGTGTTGATCTGGCCTTTGCTGCACCGTCCCAGCAGGGTGCAAATGAAACAGCATTTGGATCGCGGGTTCAGCGCACATCAGCGGGCAGGGTCGGCCAGGGCCCAACTCTGGCTGAACGCACGCGTATTCGCCGTACTCCTGCGCGCGGTGGACGTGAAGTAGATCAGCGGCACAGCAGAGTGGTCCTGCTTGCTCGTGGACGAATTGGTTGGGCATCCCTGTGCCGCTTAGTTTCAGCTGCACATCTGGGACTTGAATCTGATCTCAGCATGGGTAGTTCACATCAGCTTGGAACGGATATCCCGAAGAATTCACAGTTCCATGGTGATGACACTCCGATGATTGCGGCCCAAGGGCGACGGGGTGCACCGGTGGCATCTGTTGAACTCATAGCGCAGTATTCCGACGGACTGGTGGCGCTACTCGGACCCGAATCAGATGTTGGTCGAGCGATCATGCGTCGACGACCTGATCAAGCGTTGGAGGCGTTGGGTTTCTGGCGGGAGGTGTTTGGGCGCCGGCTGGCAATCGAGATCGTCAGTCACCGCGCCCGTGATTCGGCCCTTGCGGTTACTGATGTTTCTGGGGCAGCGGTCCGCGGTTTGCCATATTCGTCTGCAGCTGCGGCGCGGATGCTGAGCTTTGCTAGGGAGCAGCAGATTCCGGCAATTCTGGCTGCAGCAGTTCGTCATGCCGAGCGTGATCAAGCTCCGGTAATCGATGTTCTTGATGCAATTCGTCGCCTTGTTCCGTTGGATTCACGACATCTTGATCGAGCTAATGGTGAAGGTCATCTCGCCGATGGCGCACATATGCGCGAGTTGGCAACGGAGATCGTTCATCTCTCGGGATTAGCTCGTGATGAAACAAGGGCAGGTCGTGAAGTCGATCAGCTACTTGCAGATACTCGTCAGCTTGCCCAAGCCTGCCAGCTTGATCCGGTTACTGATCTAGGTATCGGTGAGGTGCACGTTCCGGAACTCGATCTCATTCTTCCGGCACGTGCTGCGCAGCGAAGTTCGATCAAGCGGGATCGCGGTCCGAAGGAACTTGCTGCCGAAGCTCATGCAGCGGATCGATATTTACGTCAGCGATGTGAGGGTGCATTTAGTGAATATCTGATCCGTACGCAGCACCCCGAAGCATCGGCTCGAGATCGACTTGAGGCTGAGCTTGCCACGATTTCAACCCTTGGCTTCGCAGGCTATTTCTTAACCGTCGCTGAGGTTGTCGACCTGATTAAGGGGATGAATATTCGCGTTGCAGCGCGCGGGTCAGGTGCGGGCAGCTTGGTTAATCACGTGCTGGGGATTTCAGGGGTCGATCCACTTGCCCACGGTTTAGTGATGGAGCGCTTCCTCTCACCACTTCGCCGTGCTCTTCCCGATATCGATATCGATGTTGAGTCTGCACGACGTACCGAGGTGTACGCGCAGATGCTTGAACGTTTCGGTGGTGAGCGATGTGTGTGTATTTCGATGCGCGATACATATCGAGTTCGCCATGCCGTACGTGATGTGGGTGCAGCGTTAGGGATGCCGCGGGGTGAGATCGATGCATTCGCAACGGCCTTCCCACACATCAGGGCTCGTGATGCCCGCAATGCCCTCGCCGAGCTTCCCGAACTTCGTTCCTCCGGTTTAGGAAAGCTTGCAGCTCGTGGCGAGCTTGATGGTTTCTTATCTCTCGTCGAGGCACTCGACGGGTTACCTCGACATATTGCACTGCATCCATGTGGGGTCGTGCTCTCTGATGCCACGCTGTTAGATCGCACCCCAATTGAAGCGAGTTGGCGGGGATTTCCAATGAGTCAGTTCGATAAAGACGATGTTGAAGAACTCGGCTTACTCAAACTCGATGTCCTCGGTATCCGGATGCAATCGTCGATGGCCTATGCCGTTGATGAAGTTGCTCGAGTTGATGGGGTGCAGATCGATCTCGATGCAGTCGGGCTTGATGACGAGCCCACCTATGCCTTGGTGAAATCAGCGCACACTCTTGGTTGCTTTCAGATCGAGTCACCAGGTCAGCGTGAACTCATCGGTAAGTTCGCACCAGATCGATTCGATGATCTGATCACCGACATCTCCCTGTTTCGTCCCGGCCCGGTGAAGTCCGACATGATCACCCCATTTCTGCGTGCTCGTCAGGGGTGGAATGAGGCGGAGTATTTACACCCGGATCTACGGCCAGCACTTGAAGAAACCTATGGGGTTGTTGTTTTTCACGAGCAGGTCATGAAGATCGTATCGATTATGACGGGGTGTTCACTAGCTGAGGCTGATGAGATCAGACGAAGCCTTGGCTCACCTGAATCTCAGCAGGAGGTACGCGCATGGTTCTATCCCGCTGCCAGAGGTAAGGGATACGAACTAGTCATCATTGAGCGCGTGTGGGAGGTGCTCAAAGCCTTTGCCTCATTTGGTTTCTGCAAGGCTCATGCGGCTGCATTTGCAATTCCGACGTATCACTCGGCGTGGCTCAAAGCACATCACCCAGCAGCCTTCCTTGCTGGTGTGCTCACCCATGATCCGGGGATGTATCCAAAGCGGCTCATCCTTGATGAGGCGCGCAATCTCGGTATCGCCATTCTCGGACTTGACGTGAATATCTCCGATAAGACCTACCGGATTGAACGGGTTTCTCCCTACGACGAGCCGCCACCGGAAATTTTGGGGGAGCAGCCACGTCGTCCATCGGATGTGCCAGGACTACCGGATGGCTCTGCGTACGGGATCCGACTTTCCCTTGCTGATGTCAAGGGAATCAGTGCCGCTGAGATTGAACGCATCGTGGCTAGCCGTCCCTATCAATCATTATCAGATTTCTGGACTCGGGCATCGGTATCGCGTCCGATTGTTGAACGGCTAGTACTTGCCGGTGGCTTTGATTCTGTCTACGGAATTGGTTTATCGGCTCCGGTTCGTCGACGTGGACGAGTTACTCGTCGCGATCTGCTGTTACAGATTGCTGATCTCGATCGATACACCCGTGCGGCAGGTAAGGCTGCCCGGGCAGCCGCCCCGAAGCGGCGCACCTATTCACTGAGTGAGTCGGCTCATGGCGTTGCTCTCAACGTTGACGGCAAGATGCAAGGGCAAGCAGGGGATGTTGTTGCAGCCTCGCGCCGGCAGAGCCAAGCCCCGATGTCAGCGATTCAGGCATCAGAACTCGACGTACAACTCACCCTTGAACTCGGTGACGCACCCGGTGAGAGTGCGGCCAGTGGGCTTCCGGAGATGACTGATGCCGAACGGGTTCGGGCTGAGCTTGAGATTCTTGGGCTCGATGCCAGTAGACATGTTGTCGATTTCTACGCACCGATGCTCAACGATCTTGGAGTTACCCCCTCGCGTGATCTGCTCACTCGTCGATCAACCACTGAAGTATTTATTGCTGGAGTGAAGGTGGCAACCCAAACTCCACCTGTTCGATCTGGTCGTCGCGTGGTCTTTCTTACCCTCGATGATTCAACCGGTCCGGTCGATGCCACCTTCTTTGAAGATGCGCAAGGACCCTATGCGGCAACGGTTTTTGGCTCGTGGCTTCTGCTCGTCCGCGGTATCACTCGTCGAACTGGACCGCGGGGTATTTCCATCCGTGCCACTGGCGCCTGGGAGCTTGGTGTGGTTTACGAGGCATGGAAATCAGGTGGGAAGGCTGCTGTTGCTGAACTCCTTGATTCGGGGCTTGGAACATCAATGGATTCTGATGATGCAGCTGTTGAAGGTCGAGCAGGTAGTCGATCCAGCCGTCCGGTCACCGCATCTCCACCGGAACATGAAACGCCACATGAGCGTGGGGAACGATTACGTCGAGTGCTCATCCATGCCAGTGGATTTCGACAATCGCCCTACGCCGATATTGTCCCGCAGGGGGTTGCCGCTGCTGACACTCGTAGTCAGGTGGCAACTCATGGTGGCCGAGCGGGCTCGACCTCGGGTGCAAGTGGCGATCGCAATGGTCCGACGGTCGAAAAGGACTTCGAGCGACCCACTCCGCGTAAGTTGTGGCATAGCAGTAATGGAAGTTCGGGGTGGTGAGCATCCAATGTCAGATGAACTAGAGATGATGATCCTGTGAGTCGTAGCCAGATCACCCGAGGAGTCCGCCTGACTCAGGCGGATGTTTCCACCGATGATCCCGTTATCGATGGGGCTCGTGATGATGACGGCTGCAACATTCTGCATGTCGATATGGATGCCTTCTACGCATCGTGTGAGTTGCGATCTCGTCCGGATCTCGTGGGTAAGCCCGTCATTGTTGGCGGTGATGGATCGCGCGGGGTTGTTACCGCGGCCACTTATGAGGCACGTCGTTATGGCATCCATTCAGCGATGCCCATGTCGCGGGCGAAGAGGCTGTGCCCTTCGGTCATTGTGTTGCCGCCAAACTTTGCGCTTTACACCGAGGTCTCTGCCGGCGTGATGGCGATCTTCCGTGATGTCACACCCCATGTTGAACCACTGAGCCTCGATGAGGCCTTCCTTGATGTTTCCGGTGCACGTCGTAGGCTCGGCCCGGCGGCTGACATCGCCGACATGATTCGTGCACGGGTCGTTGACGAACAGGGCATCACCTGCACAGTCGGAGTGGCGCCGACAAAGTTCATCGCCAAACTTGCCTCCACCAGGGCCAAGCCCGATGGTCGGCTCGTTGTGCCGGCTGATCGTGTTATTGCGTTCCTCCATCCATTACCTGTGGGTTCACTCTGGGGAGTGGGGGACAAGACCGAGGAGGCGTTGACTCGCCTTGGCTTAGCAACCGTCGGTGATGTTGCCCATACGCCCTCGGACACATTGATCCGTGCCATTGGCCAGGCTGCTGGTGCGCATCTTTATGAATTGGCCTGGGGCCGTGATCCTCGTCCAGTTGTCGTGCCAGAGGGGGAGAAGAGCATCGGTGCTGAAGAGACGTTCCCCCGCGATATTGACGATCCCGAGTTGGTCCATCGCGAAATTCTTCGGCTGTCCGAACGGGTGGCCACCCGGCTTCGTCAACAGGGATTTGTTTCCCGCACGATCGTGCTCAAAGTTCGATTCGCTGATTTCACGACCATCTCACGCTCACGCACACTTCGCTCAGGAACCGATATCTCCCGTGATGTCTACGCAACTGCTCGCGATCTTTACGATGCGCTGGGGTTGGAGCGGGCCCGGATCCGGTTGGTCGGAGTCCGGGCCGAAGGGTTGACTGACGTGCATGATTCCCCCCGCTACATGTTCCTCGATGAGCCCGAGATTGGGTGGCGTGAGGCTGAGCAGGCAGTAGATAAGGCCAGTGCCCGGTTCGGCAAGGGTGCAGTTCAACCCGCTCGGCTCCTCGATACGGGAAATTCAGATGGCTTTGGCGGGGCTCCAGTGGCTCCACGGCCAAAGTAGGAGGGGGTCAACGAGGTGGCCACAGATGGTGAAATTACCAGGAAATTCGGTTCAAATACATCGGTCCGGCAGGGGTGCCGATATGACTCAGGTAACTCATCTGCCGCTACGGGTTTCGTTCTGGCCAATACCTGCTTATTCTGGACCTAGAACATCCGGGAACCCCGTTTGCGGCTGAATCGTTAAATAGTCAGTTTAGGTGCGTATCTCACGAGGAGGAGCTGTGCCACTATCGGAGCACGAGCAGCGCCTGCTTGAGCAGATGGAACGAGCCCTCTACGCCGAGGATCCGAAATTCGCCTCGTCCCTCCGCTCGGCCGGTCCACGTCCAGGCTCGCGTCGACAAGCTGCCCTGGGAGTTCTTGTAGCTCTCGGTGGCTTGGCGGTACTCGTCCTTGGCGCAGCCTCGTCGCTGATTCCTGTCGGCGTGCTCGGATTCGTGATGATGCTGATCGGCACCTACACAGTGGTTCGCAGCATGCGCGCGACTACGACGGTGCAGAACCCGCCGACAGCCGCAGCGCCACCGTCGTCACCAAACTCTGGCTTTATGGATCGGATGGATGAGAGGTTCCGTCGTCGTCGCGAGGGTGACGATCCGGGTCTGTAAGTCGTACGCTCATCCCACCATCTGAACTCGTCGTGCTCATAGAGCAACGGCGAGTTTCTATTTTCTGATGTCTACGCAGTCTCGTCGGATGCGACGGAGTGCGACAGTGATGCCGGACGCAAGGTGGCCCGGATTCGAGTGCTGCGGTCCATCCGTGTGAGTAGAGCGCGACGAACTGTGCGAACATCTTGCGCCAGTTGCTCGGTTCGCGGGGTGCGAGGTGAGTACCGTGACTGCTCGGTAACCTGGCAAAGCCGTGTTGCCGCCTGCGCCGCATCGCCGCGTAAGTGCTGCGCACCAATCATCGTGGCAGCGACCTGTCGGGGGGTAGCTGAGTCCGACCAGGGCACGCCGATATCTCGAACTGTGTCGCGCAATTCATCCCACGCCTGATCGATATCGCCACTTGCGAGTCGGCCGCGACGGCGCCACCAGCGACGAACTGCCGGAGCGACAGCAGCCGCGACGGCCACAACACCGGCCAGTAGCAGCAGCACCCACCGCCAATGATCTACACCAGTGGGAGACGATGTGGTCGTTGATGTTCCGAGATCCACGGCCGTGCGATTCGTAGTGCGATCTCTACGTAGCTCTTGGTCGCGTCTGGTTCGAGCGCCAATGTTCTGGTCGGTGGGTGTCTTTGTTGACGTAGGTGGTGCGACATTTGGTAACGACCACGACGGAGCGGTTACCCCGCTTCCGTCAACTTGGGCTCTGGGAGTGGGCTCAAAGCGAACCCACTGGCCGAGGTACAACTCTGGCCAGGCATGTGCTTGATGAGGACTGACAGACCATGATCCGTCACTCTGCTTGGTTCCGGCGGTGAATCCCACGATTACCCGTGATGGAATGCCCACCGCACGAGCCATGAGCGCCATGGTGGCGGCGAACTGTTCGCAATACCCCTTACGGTCCGTCAAGAACTGAGTCAGGTAACTGGCGGACTGGGTCGATTTAACATCGGTGCTGTAGGTAAATGTGTCGCGCAGCCACTGTTGAAGTGCTAGCGCCGCGTCGTACTTGGTCGCAGATTTAGCCGTCAGTGTCTTGGCTTGATCGATCAGTGCGGGGGGAATTCCTGTGAGCAAGTTCTTTTGTTCGTCGGCGGCAAGATTAGGTGCTGCCCGCAATGTTGCTGGTGAAGGTGTGGATGTTCCGGTAGCAACAGTCCACGAGCTTTCGCGGGTATTGGCACCACTCACCTGCATGGTTCCGGGATCAATCACCCAGCCATTGGGAGTGGTTTGGATGTCGTAAAAATTCTCTGGCACAGGTAGATAAGGACTGGATAACTGCGCATTGACAGCGTTGTAGGTCCAGCCCAATTGTGTTCGGTAAAGGTCCAGAAGTGCTGCTGCCTCAGGGGTGCCAGCCGCGACACCTGTGCCGGCAACGAGTGGGTAGAACGTTTCGCCGTTGTAGGCAGAAAGTACCGCGGTCCGAAAGTAGCCCGGCGTCGGGTTGTTGGTTTTGTACGTGAACATGACGCCATTGGGTTGATTGAGTAGATCGCGCCGAAGAGAAACCAACGGATCAAGTCCGATCGGCTGCGAGGAAGTTGTGTCCTGATCGCCGGTGGCGTTGAGCGCATGCTGGGCGTTGAACCAATTCAATGCCGAGTCCGAAAGGCCCGGCAAGGCGAGCGAAACACATAACGCGACAACCAGGCTCAGCGCGCCCAAACGCAGAGCAGACATTGACAATCCGGCCGGTGCATCTGAGCTCAAAGCCTGACGATTCGTCGACACCGACGATCCCCACATCGAAACGGCCACACGTTGATCCGTGGCAAGCAAGACGAGGCATCCGACGATCACGATCACGAACGCCCACAGAGGTGCACCGCCGTCGAGGACGAATGCGGGAACAATGTAGAGCGCCAGTACGGGGATGCAAGCCCAGGTGGGTAATCGCAGGTTGACGGTCATCACGTAGACGATGGCCGCGACGCCGCCGAGTGCCAGAGAAATCAGACAGGCAAGGCCAGGTGATACCGGAACCGGTGGAGCGTATTGATTCACGTTGGCTTGCCCAGCGATCAGCAGCGTGCGCAAGTTATCGAGTGACTCAGTGTTCGGAATGAAGATGTACGTTCCGTTGTCACAGAAGAGTGCTGTGACCAGGCAAAGCAATCCAATGCCAGCGGCGATCGGTATGAAGAACAATGGTAGACGCCATGCTGTTAGCGCAGTGCAGATCGCTATGACGCACGTGACGACAATGAGGCAGCGACCGAACCAGCTGCCGCCCATAAGAATTGCTGATAGTGAAAATGCGCCCAGAAGGACGGCAATGAGACAAGCCGCTGACAGGGAAAGCAGTTTCCTCGTTGTTAGCCCAAGCTGGGCAACTCCTGTCAGGAGAACAGGGTTTTCCTGTTGCTCGAGAGCACCCGGTGGGTTGCGTAATGCACTGCTCACGACACACCAGCCAGTGCGCCTACTGTCAACGATCGCCACGTATCGCCAAGATCGCTCTCTCGCCCACAGATTGCCGAGCGCCAACCATGCACGGTAAATAGCGCTGAAGTGCGCGATGGCCCGGCGTCGTCAGGAATCTGGCTGCGTCCACCCCACGCCGAAGGGTCGAGAATGATGGCCAACGCCGTTCCTCGACGTGGTCGTAGGGCAGCGATGGCCTCGGCTTCCCCGAGCTCGAGATCTCCAAGAATTGCGATGAGAACACCGTCGGAGAAGGCTTCGGGGGACAGCGCATGGTTCGTCTTTGTGGAGATGTCCTCGTCGAAATCGACGGTGGCTAGGAGGTCGAGAAGCGCCCCGACCGCCTCCGTTCCGCTGAGCGCTTCGGTTGCCTGAGCTGGTGAGACAAGTGGCTTTCCGTAGGTGTTCATGATGCGAACCCCGAAGCCGCGCTCAAGTAGGTGCTTACCCATGGATGCGGCCGCTGTCACGGCCCACTCGAATGAGGAATCGGGCCCGGAGCCTCGGTGTGCTGCCTCGCGACAGTCGAGCACCAGTGTGACGCGATTGCGCCATGGCTGTTCTTCTCGGCGGACCATCAGCTCGCCGGAGCGGGCGGTGGACTTCCAGTGAACCCGACGTAGATCATCGCCAATTCGGTATTCGCGCGGGATGACATCGTCGTCACCTGTAGAGGCGATTGCGCGCGCGCGAGATTCGCCGACTCCGGCCCAGTCGCCATGTAAGTGCGTACTTGGCAAGGCGATGGTTTCGGGTACGACGGTTACCGTGTCCGTCGCGGTGAAATTCCGTGTCGTTCGGCACAGGCCGAATGGATCCACCAGGGTGATTGACGTCGGCCCAACCCTGTAGCGGCCTCGCGCGGATCCGTACAGGGTGCAGTTAACGTCACGCCACTGATCAGGATGAAGGCGGTCGACGACGATGCGCTGTGATCTGCCGAGTTGCCACGGAATCTCGTCTTCAACAAGGAGCAAGCCCGAAGAGATCCGGGCCACATTGTGTAATCGAAGTGCAGATGCGGTTGATGCATTGATTGGGATTCTGCTGTTGGTAACGCCGCGGCTGATGGACAGCTTGAATTGGATGCGCGACATGACGAAAAGTGACAGCAGAGGCAGTGCGATGAGGAAAACCCCCACTCGCACTAAGTCTCGCTGTCCGAAAAGTAGGGAGAGGCCGGCCATGCCGACCCCAGCCCACAGCAGGGCTTTACCGCGTGGTGTTAGCGGGGTCAGCACATCTAGCCGTGACATTAGCTAGATACCGGGGTGCGTTGGAGAATCTCGGCGATGATGGATGCTGGTGTTCGACCGCCGATCTGAGCGTCCGCAGTCAGAATCAATCGATGGGCGAGCACTGGCGCGGCAAGCTCCTGAATGTCATCAGGCAGTACGTAGTCGCGGGCTTGGAGAGCGGCAGCTGCCTTTGCAGCGCGGATCACGTGCAGCGTCGCGCGCGGGGATGCACCAAGTCGAATGTCTCGGTGCTGCCGTGTTGCTTGCGAGATGTCTACTGCGTATTGACGGATAGCCGCCGAAACATGTACGCGATTTACCGCCTGAATGAGTGAGGCGATTTCAGCGGCATTGGCCACCGGCGTAATCGAATCGATCGGCTTGTGTGCTGCGTGCCCATCGAGCATGGCCATTTCAGCAGCACGATCCGGGTAACCCATCGATAACCGTGCCATAAACCTGTCCCGCTGAGCTTCTGGTAGTGGGTATGTGCCTTCCATATCGATCGGGTTCTGGGTGGCAATGACGATGAAGGGTGACGCGAGGTGATACGTCGTACCGTCAACGGTGACTTGCTGCTCCTCCATGCATTCCAAAAGAGCTGATTGCGTTTTTGGTGAAGCGCGATTGATTTCGTCGCCGAGGACGATGTTTGCGAAAACGGCACCCGGTCGGAATTCGAATTGATGAGTGAGCTGATTGAAGATGCTGACTCCAGTCACGTCACTCGGCAAGAGATCCGGAGTGAACTGAATGCGTCGAACCGAACAATCGAGAGTCCTGGCCAAGGTCTTGGCCAGAGTTGTCTTCCCGACTCCGGGTACGTCCTCTAGCAGCAGGTGGCCCTGCGCGAAGAGCACGATTAACGCGAGCCTGACCACCTCAGGTTTACCTTCTACAACAGACTCAATAGATCGCGCAATGTGGGCAGCCGTTTGAACAACATTTCTCAGGTCCGCATCCGATACCTGCGTTGCTCGAACGTCAGTGAAGTCACTGGCCACGTATTCTCCCCAGTTGGTTGGCTCTGTACCTTGATTCTTACCTGCTTGGCCCCCGAAGGCGACCCCAGCGAAGAACTTTTCGTTCGACGGTTTGCTCCATGCACGGGTTCCCTTTGGCCCGGTTCATTCTGGCGGATGCGGCTGGGATCGCCGTCCTGTTCGCGGGCGGAGGTGGGACGTGCCCAAGGTCACTCGCAGTCTGGGTGTGCCCGGCGTGCAAGCGATGGGAGGATCCCTGCAGTGACGATGGAAGGTTTCCACGGCGACCGGCGTGAAAGGACGATCAACATGGCAGTTCACGAAGCAGTTCTTGGGCGGTTCTTCGAGGACTTCGTTGTTGGCGATGTCTATCAACATGCCATTGGTAGGACGATCTCTGAGACGGATAGCACCTGGTTCACCCAGTTGACCTGCAATACCAATCAGAATCACTTCAATGCGCACTTTGCTGAGTCGAACCCTGTTTCCGGTGGTCGAATCATCGTCAATTCCGGGCTCACTGTCGCTGTAATCCTGGGCATGACAGTTCTGGACATGAGCCAGAACGCGGTCGCGAATCTTGGCTGGAACGACATCAAACTCACGCACCCCGTGTACATCGGGGACACGTTGTACGCCGAGAGCGTGTGCACAGATAAGCGGGAAAGCTCATCACGTCCGGAAATGGGAATCATCACGATGTTCTCGCGAGGACTCAATCAGCACGGTGACGTTATTACGTCGTGGACGCGCTCAGTCATGATTCCCAAGCGCACCTCCGGCATTGCGCAGAACTATTTCCCCGAGGCGAAGTCCGGCCCGCTCACTGCTCCGTAAGTCGATCGGCGCTGTCCCGATGTCGCTAGTGAGGTGCGCGATGCGATGCATCTACGTCAGACTAGGGATATGAGTGAGGAATGGGTTGAGGCCGCGGCGTCGCCGCAGGCGGGGGAGCCCGGTGATCTCGCTCCCATCATTCATGAACCGGGACCGCGATTGCCGCAATCTGTTCAGGGACCAATCGATGTAGCTCTCGGTGCTGCGGCCACGGTTGCCACCCCCATCGTCGCCGTTGGCAGGGCTGCTGCCTACGTGGCTGCTCCCGCGGCCGGAGCCGCCTGGAAGCTGGTCAAGAATCCGCCGCTCATCCCGCCTGCCCTGACCCTTGGTTCGATGCTGGATCGCTTCGGTGAGCGGGGTCGGAACGTGCGTCAGTCCGCCGCGGGTGATCTGACGAACGCGACCACCGACACATTGGACGCTGTCGTGCCCGGCCTTGTCCCGGGACTTGTCGGTCAGGTCGTTGATCGGGTGGATGTCACAGCACTTGTTCTTGACGTCGTAGATGTGGATCGCATTGTCACCAAAGCCCTTGATGGGATGAACTTAACGGACGTGGTGATCAATCGAGTTGATCTAGACCGGATCGTTACCAAGGCTCTGGATGGTATGGACTTAACTGAGCTCGTCCGAACACGAGTTGACGTGGCAGCGCTCGCCGAGGACGTGATCGATGACGTCGATCTACCTGCAATTATTCGGGATTCCACGACCGGCGTTGCCGCGGACGTAATCAATCAGGGTCGGCTTGTGGCGCTGTCTGGGGATGAGCTTGTGAACCGCTGGGTAGACAAGTTCCTATTTCGGCGCAACCAGCGTCAGGTGGACGTCGAAGGCGCAGCTGGCCGCCAGGAGTCAACGCCATGAGCGGCAGTACCAGACACGTGCCGGGTGATTCACTTTCACCAGCTGCGCGTGATGTTCAAGGATTACGTGCCGGAGTTGTGTCACGTCTGATTGCCGGCGGCATCGATTACGCGACCGTCGCGTTGTTGACCCTTGGGGCCTACGTCGGTCTGGTGCTGTTGCGGTTCCTGATAGATCCGCGTAACTATCGTCCGCCGAGTTGGACTTTTGGGACCTTCATCATTGTTGGCCTCATCTTCATGATGCTGTATCTGTGGGGATGCTGGGCGACCTACGGCCGAACTATTGGCAACCGTGCCTTGGGCTTGCGGGTCGTGAGCCGCAATGGTGGGCGAGTCAACTGGTTCACGGCGTTGGTCCGTTCCATTGCGTGCACGATCGTGCCGATTGGCCTGGTCTGGTGTGCGGTGAGCCGTGAAAACCGTTCGCTGCAGGACATTATTTTTCGGACCTCGGTGATCCACGACTGGCCACGTGCGCTAGTTGACGTTGAAATTCTCAATACGCAGGATCGTCGGTTGGATCTGGGCCACGCTGGCCCGACTACCCCGGATGCGTAGTTCAGGGGCCAGGCACCGCTCATAACTCTCCACTTCCCACCACCGGTCTGACCTGTGGTGATGCATCGCCATGTCCAAATTTCTTCAACAAATCGAAGAATAATCGGTCCAACGTGGTTCTTTGTGGAGTAAAGTGGAGTATCTTGGTGAGCGCGACCACGAATGAGGTATTCGGTGGCGGGCTGACGGTGTAGCGAAGGGGAGGTGACTCACGTTGTTCCTTGGCACCCATAACCCTCGGTTGGACGATAAGAATCGAGTCATCCTGCCGGCGAAATTCCGTGAGGCACTTGCCGATGGCTTGGTTATGACCAAGGGGCAAGATCGTTGCTTGGTTGTGTGGACGCAAGATGGTTTTGCCACCTACGCGCAGCAGTTACGTGCTGGATCGCAAACAAGTGAGCGCGTCCGCGCCTACACCCGAGTCCTGTTCGCTAGCGCCCACGACGATGTGCCCGATAAGCAGGGACGGATCACCGTTCCGCAGAATCTGCGTGATTACGCCGGGCTCACTCGCGAATGTGTTGTCGTCGGAGCTGATACCCGGATCGAGATTTGGGATTCCGTGGCGTGGGAGTCCTATCTGGCTGGAACTGAGCAGTCATTCGTTGACCTAGACGGCGAGGTGATTCCTACCGGCTGAGTTCGTGGGACGAGGTCTCCGCGCCGTCACCTGCACCTGACACACCTTCCCCGGTGGCAGGCGATGAGTGTGACGGACGGGGACCTGGATCCATGAAAGTTCACTAGCCGCCATCTTCCGCACGGTTCGCGAAAGTCCGCAATCACCATCCAGACCCCCACCGCGAGGGCCCGTAGGGCCAGGAGGCTTGGCAATGTCCCAGACCGTTATGCGTCCGGCTCAGCAGGAGTCGCGACTGGCAACTCCGTCGGCAGCACGCTCGCTGGCCGCTCTCCTTGGCGCATCCGCTCTCGCGATCGCCGTGGTTTACGTTCTTTCCATCGTTGTTGGTCGAATCGCCTAAGCATGACCACCTCGCCATCACCGTCACACGTTCCCGTCTTCGTGGATCGTTGTCTTGCGCTGTTGGCACCTGCACTTGACCGACCAAACGCAGTGGTCGTCGATGCGACCCTCGGACTCGGTGGCCACAGCGAGGCGCTCTTGCAACGGTTTCCTGAGGTCCGCCTCGTCGGGATCGATCGTGATGAGTCGGCGCTCGCGTTGAGCGCGGAGCGGTTGGCGCCGTTTGCATCGCGCACGGTTCTGGTTCACGCCGTGTATGACGAGTTACCGGAAGTTCTCGAGGCTGCCGGTTTACCACGCATTGATGGCATCTTGTTCGACCTCGGTGTTTCGTCTATGCAGCTCGATCAGCCGCAACGTGGGTTCGCGTATTCATACGATGCACCCCTAGACATGCGCATGGATCGTTCGACCGGTTTAACTGCTGCGGACGTATTGAACACGTATGCGGCGGGGGAGTTGGCGCGCATCCTACGTCTCTACGGGGAGGAGAAGTTCGCCTCCAAAATCGCTTCTGCGATCGTGCGCGAACGCGCCCGGGAACCATTTGACACAAGTGCACGCTTGGTAAATCTGGTGCGCGATTCGATTCCAGCGCCAGCTCGACGTACAGGTGGAAATCCTGCCAAGCGCACGTTCCAAGCGCTGCGTATCGAAGTGAACGCCGAACTCGATGTTCTCGAGCGCGCGCTCCCAGCAGCATTGGATGCACTCAGCGTCGGTGGTCGCATCGTTGTGCTGTCATATCAATCGCTGGAAGATCGCATCACCAAGCATGCGATTTCTGCGCGCACAACCTCGGATGTACCCGTGGATTTGCCCTTCGTCCCGGCTGGTCACGAACCTGAATTCCGATTGTCTACTCGCGGTTCAGAACTTGCCTCTGAGACTGAGATTCAGGCCAATCCACGGGCGGCTTCCGTACGTCTGCGAGCGGCTGAACGAATGAGGGAGGCAGCATGAGCGCCCTTCCAGTAATTGACGCACCGGCTCGGCCGACCCGTCAGCCGAGGGTTACGCCGACGCCAGCCGCCCCTGCTCCTAAGCCAAACCTCACCGTCGTCGCTGCTCCACGTCCTCGAGTAGCTGGCACGGGAATGTTTTCCCTTGTCATTGCTGCGATCTTGGTTGTTGGCATGGTTGTTCTTCTATCGTTAAACACGATGCTCGCCGAAGGCGCATTTCAAATCCACACGCTCACGAAAGCTCAGTCGCAACTGAACGTTCGTCAGCAGGAGCTGGTTCAAAGTGTTGCGATTGCCAAATCACCTGAGCAGTTGCAATCAAGGGCGCTAGCACTGGGCATGGTGCCGTCAGATAACCCGGTCTTCATTCGGATTGCTGATGGCAAGCTCCTTGGCACACCTATTCCGGCACCACGCCCACCACGGGTCAAGAGTGTCGCGGCATCTGAATCTTCGAAATCCGTTCTCCCCGTTGTGAAAGCGGTGTCTGGACGATGACAACGCTAGCGCCCCCGCCGCGTGGCTCAGCACGCCGTGACTATGTTGAACCGGAGGATCATCGCGATTTCGTCGACTACGACGAGCCTGTCCGACGTCCGCGCAGGGCGCCACGCAGCCAGCCGCCACGGGTCTTCACCCCTGGCGATCCCAGCGTTCGTATCCGCGGGTGGCAGATCATTTCGCTCATCCTCTTGTCGGTTGTCGCCGCGCGTGTGATCGATCTTCAGGTGATTCAAGGGCCAGCGTTAGCGGCGAAAGCGCTGCTAAACGCGACGATTACGAAGGACTTACCGGCTCAGCGCGGAATCATCTCAGATCGCAACGGTGTTCCCCTGGCAGTCACCGTTGACGCGGTAAATGTGACGGCAGATCAAACGCTGGTGGCGCCCAAGGCCAAGAGTCCCGAGGAAATGGGTGCGGCACAGAGACTTGCTGCGCGAAAACTCGCCTCCGTCCTCGGTGGGGATCCGCTTGGATATCAGCAACGGCTCGATGGTAAGCGGCACTTTGTGTACATCAAGAAAGGAATCACCCCGGCGACATGGCAGAAGCTTTTGGCGCTGAAGATTCCCGGTATCTACAGCGAGCCAGCAAAGAAGCGGACCTATCCGGCCGGTTCAGTCGCCGCGAACGTCATCGGCTTCGTCCGCGCGGACGGACAGGGCGGTGGTGGCTTGGAGTATGGGCTCGACCGCGAGTTAGCTGGGACCCCTGGTAGTTCGCAGTTCCAACGCGGTGTACTTGGACAGGCGATCCCGACGACGACGTCTACAGGAACTGACCCCATTCCCGGAACGAACGTCACCTTGACGATTGATCGCGACGTGCAGTGGGTCGCGCAGAAGGCAATCGCAGAGCGGGTTAAGTTTGCCCGTGCCGACAGCGGCACGGTTGTTGTGATGAATCCGCGGACGGGCCAGATTTACGCCCTTGCCACTGTTCCCACATTCGACCCGAACAAGCCGGCTGAAGCGGTTCAGGCCAATGTCGGTAACCGTGCGCTGTCACAGGTGTTTGAGCCTGGATCAACGAGCAAGATCATGACTCTTGCTGCTGTCATTGAAGAGGGCAAGGCGACGGCGCTCACACAGTTGACCATTCCGCCGACGTTGATTCGGCCGTGGAAAACATTCCACGACCACGACAAGCACGGTGTCGAGCATCTAACCCTCAATGGCGTTCTTGCCAAGTCAAGTAATATCGGAACCATCCTCGCCGCCGAAAAGATCGGTGGGCCAAAGTTATACAGCTACTTGAAGAAGTTCGGAATTGGTTCACCCACTGGCCTGCAATTTCCCGGTGAGAGCCGCGGCCACATTCCAGCTCCTGCAGATTGGTCGAAGACATCTTTTGGCACAATCGCCTTTGGTCAAGGTCTAAGCCTCAATGCAGTGCAGGCAGCCTCGATCTTTGCGACGATCGCTAATGATGGCGTTCGGGTTTCACCGACGTTGATCGCTGGTTCGACTGGAAGTGACGGTCAGTATCACGCAGCGGCTGCACCCGCGTCATCGCGGGTTGTCCGAGTAGCAACCGCTCGCACCGTTCGGTCGATGCTGGAATCCGTTGTTTCAGACGAAGGTACGGCGCCTATGGCCGCAATCCCTGGCTATCGAGTTGCCGGCAAGACGGGAACTGCAGATCGGCCAAACCCCGATCCAAAGCCCAATGCGCCGTCGTACAAAGGCTTTACCTCATCCTTCATTGGATTCGCACCGGCAGACAACCCATCCATCGTGGTCGCGGTGATCTTAGATAACCCGCGTAATGGTCACTATGGTGGCGTTCTTGCGGGCCCGGTCTTCAAGTCCGTCATGACGTACAGCCTTGAGCATTTCCGTATTCCGCCGACTGGTGCCGCGCGACCGCATATCCCGGTCACCTGGTAGTCACCAGATAGGGTCATAAAGTGTCCACCGCCCCCCGTCCGCGTGTAGTAGGGGTCGCACTGTCGGACTTGATTGAGTCGAGCACATGCGAACTCGTCGGTGAATCCAGTGTCAATGTTGTGGTCACTGGGATTACCCACGATTCCCGCAGTGTGCAGCCGGGTGACGTGTACGCCGCACTTCCAGGTTTCAACACTCACGGCGCAGAGTATGTTCGTCAGGCGCAGGCCGCCGGAGCAATCGCCATCTTCACCGATTCCGATGGAATTGATAGATCGCGCGTGACAGGGCTACCCATCTTTGTCGCTGACGATCCGCGCGCACTCCTTGGTGCGCTTGCTGCTGAAGTTTACGGCCATCCGTCGAGGGATCTGATTGTCGTCGGAATCACCGGCACCAACGGAAAGACGACAACGAGTTACCTAGTAGATGCCGCCTTCCGTGAGGCAGGTATGTCGACTGGCGTAATCGGGACGGTCGGTACTCGAATTGGTGACGAGCTAGTGCCGACCACTCGTACCACTCCAGAGTCGACGGATGTTCATGCTCTGCTGGCACTCATGCGTGAACGTGGAGTGCAGGCCGTCTCTATGGAAGTCAGTAGTCATGCGCTGCGACTTGGCCGTGTCGACGGCGTCACCTTCGCAGCTGTCGGCTTCACCAATCTGAGCGAAGACCATCTTGATTTCCATGACGATATGGACGACTACTTCGAGGCGAAGGCAACACTGTTCTTGGCGCATGGCGCCCCCTTTGCTGCCATCTGTGTGGATGATGAGTGGGGAGTCAGTCTTGCTGCGCGGTCAGTAGCGGCAGGGCTAGAAGTCACGACATTTGGAATGAGTCCGGATGCGCAGGTTCACCCGGAGCATGTCGCATCCTTGCCCGGTGGATCGCAGGTAACAACGATTGATTCACATGGGAATCAGTTTGCATTCAACGTCCATCTGCCAGGGACTTTCAATGTTGCCAATGCCCTGGGCGCGTTCACACTTGCTACCGGTGTTGGCGTCGATCCGGAGATCGCGGCGCGCGGAATTTCTGCGTGTGGAGGTGTCCCCGGCCGGATGGAACGGGTGCTAGATCCTGATCCTGAACGTGGGTTGGTTGTTCTGGTGGATTACGCGCACACCCCGGACGCGGTGGACCGGGCCGTGAGTGCGGCACGTGAAGGTGTCAGCGGCCGCACGATCGTCGTGCTCGGTGCAGGCGGCGACCGTGATCGCGCCAAACGACCCCACATGGGTCAGGCCGCAGCACAACAGGCAGATGTCGTGATCATCACTGATGACAATCCACGCTCTGAGGTGCCTGCCGATATTCGGGCCGCGGTTTTAGCGGGGGCGCAAACAGTCGCATCGACGATCGCCGTCGAGGTCGCTGATCGTCGCGAGGCCATCGCGCATGCAGTGGGCATTGCCAAAGTCGGTGATGTCGTTCTCGTCCTAGGTAAAGGACACGAGCAGGGACAGGAAGTTGACGGCGTGATCAACCCATTCGACGACCGAATTGTCGTGGCCGAGTCACTCAAAGCCATTGGTGGACATGACTTTTCAACGATGGAGCAGCACGAATGATTAGCCTAAATCTAGGTGAAGTGGCCGAATATGTGGGTGGTTCCCTTCAAGCACATGCCAGCCCGCTTGCGCAGGTCACTGGCGAGGTGCGAATAGATTCACGCGAGGTGCAGCCAGGCGATCTCTTTGTGGCGATC
>JBAXUN010000069.1:0-12862 GCA_037129655.1 Actinomycetes bacterium | reverse complement strand
ATCAACAGCGTCTTCACCCCGATGGCGATGACGGTTGGCCTCACCAGCGCGATCATGGATTCGCGCACTGAGTCGATCGTGCGCTCAGTCAAGGCCGGCGACTTGATGATGGGTAACGATGAGTGGGGCGGCAACTGGATTGCAGCTCACCGTGCACGTCAGGCGGCAGCTGAGTCGTGACCACTATCGAAACCGATGACACCGCCGGAGCGGTACCTGACGGCGAACCACGTCGAGTAAATCTCGACTTCTCACCGTCGGGTAAATCCGCGCGTGTTCCGGCCGGTGTCACGGTTTTCGATGCCGCGAGTTGGAATGGCATTGCCATCGACTCAACCTGTGGTGGTCATGGCACGTGCAAGAAGTGCAAGGTTCAGATCGTCAAGGGTGACGTGGCCATTAGTCGCTTGGACATCCGTGCTTTGACCCCCGAGCAGCTTAAGGATGGATGGCGCCTTGCATGCATCGCCGCCGCGTCCATGGATCTCGAGGTTGAGGTTCCACCACTCACCACACGTCCCAAGGCTGCCACGGTTGGCGTTGGCCGTCAGGTAATCCTGCGTCCGGCCATCCAGAAGCGACACCTGCAGATGGAAGAGCCCACACTGCACGATCAGCGCACGGACATCGAGCGCATTCGCGATGGCATCGACGACCTCGAAGTTACCGTTGAGGCGTCTGTTCTTTCGGCGATGAGCAAGACTTTGCGTTCGGCGTTCTGGGACGTGACGGCGATCGTCGTTGACGATGCGCTCATCGGTGTTGAGGCTGGTGACACGACTGGTACGTCGTACGGCATCGCCTTCGACCTTGGCACCACCACTGTTGTTGCCACGTTGATGGACATCACCACGGGAACTCCGGTGGCCGTACGTTCGATGCTCAACAAACAGCAGCCGTTTGGTGCGGACGTGATTTCACGCATTAGCGCGACAATGCTTGACCCTGAAGGACTTCCGCGCCTTCAAGAGCTTGCCCAGGCGACTCTTGCTGAGCTCGTTGCTGAAGTGTGTGAAGAGGCCGGCGTCGATCCACTGCACGTCTATGAGGTTGCCCTCGCGGGTAACGCCACGATGGTTCAACTTCTGCTTGGCATTGATCCTGAGCCGCTTGGCGTTGCCCCGTTCATCTTGGCAACGCGCAATTACCCCGGCCTCAAGGCTCGCGACTTCGGACTTTCGATTCACCCAGAGGCTCGTGCTGTCGCACTCCCTGCGCTTGGCGCTTACGTGGGTGGCGACATCATTGCTGGCGCGTTGGCGTCAGGGATGGATCGCGATAAGCGCCTTCGCGTGTTCATTGACGTAGGTACCAACTGCGAGATCGTCATCTCCGATGGTGAGCGCATCATGGCAACGGCCGCTCCGGCGGGCCCTGCATTCGAAGCAGCGTCGATTCGCAACGGTATGCGCGCGGCGCCCGGCGCGATCGAGACTGTGTCGATCAAGGAATCGGGCATGGAGGTCGGCGTCATCGGTGACGTACCTCCCGTCGGCCTATGTGGTTCTGGCTTGGTGGATGCAGTATCCGAGCTTGTACGAGTTGGCATGATTGATTCGTCAGGTCGTTTCGCAAGTGGTGAGCACATCGCGACTACCCGTCCCGATTTGGCCGAACGATTCGTCGAGACCAATGGTGAACGTCACTTCCATCTTGCGACGGAAGCTGAAACGGGCGGCGATCCTGTTGTGCTGACACAGCGCGATATTCGCGAGCTGCAATTCGCCAAGGCGGCCATCAGCACGGGCTGGCGTTTGCTGCTCGAAGAGTTCGGTGCTCCCGAGGCTGATGTTCAGCAGGTGTTGCTCGCGGGCTCGTTCGGAACATACCTCTCCCCGAGCAGTGCCGTGCGCATCGGCCTCGTGCCCAAGCTTCCGGTGCTACGCATCGTCAGCGCTGGGAACGTTGCCGGTGAAGGTGCCAAGATGGTGCTGCTTTCGCTGCCAGAGCGTCACGGTGCTGAGTCACTGATCGACGAGATCCACTACGTGGAGCTTTCAGACCGTGCCGACTTCAACGATCGCTTCGTTGAAGAACTGGCATTCCCACAGCCAAAGTAGAGGACGCGCACATGACCACACGCACAGATCGCATCGCGATCGCCGCATGTGGTGCGCTGTCTAGCGACATAACGGCAATCGCAACTGCTAACAACTGGCCGATCGATGTGCATCCCTTGCCGCCGCTACTGCACAACCAACCGCAGAAGATCGCCGCGGCCGTCGACGAACTCGTCGTACGACTTGCGGATCGCTACGCGACGATCGCGGTCGGCTATGCCGATTGCGGTACGTATGGGGCCGTGGACGACGTGTGCGCGAAGTACGCGCTGCCACGGCTCGGTGGCCAGCATTGCTATGACGTCTATGCCGGCGCGCAGCGATTGGCCGAAGAGTTTGACAAGGAACCTGGCACGTATGTGCTCACGGATTTCCTTGCAATGTCATTCGAGCGAACCGTCATTCAAGAGCTTGGCCTCGATCGGTATCCGGAGCTTCGAGACGACTACTTCAAGCACTATCACCGCGTGATCTGGCTAGCCGGCCGCCGCACCCCGCAGATTGAGGCCGCAGCCACCGCGGCTGCCGAACGAATTGGGCTACCGCTGGAGATCATCGACGTGGGCTTGGCGGGTCTGGAGAAGGAACTTGCCACCCTTCTGACCAGCACAAATACGGCTCAGTGAACTTCTTTCTCAAACTGGTTTTCAGTTAGGACATAACTGATATATCTTTGTCCTGTGGTCGCCGTCGTTGTCGAATCCGAAGCAGGTCCCCTGCTGTCTGATCAGGCATATCTGGCTATTCGCGACTTGATCGTTACCCTCGAGCTAGCACCGGGTGCGGTCGTCAGCGAAGCCGATCTGATGACGCGACTGGCGATGGGCCGCACCCCTGTTCGTGAGGCTTTACGTTCACTGGCACGGGAGCGCCTGATCGATGTCTACCCGCGTCGCGGCATGTTCGTAGCCGGTGTTGATGCCCGCGATCTCGCATCACTTTCCGAAGCGCGTGCCGTCCTCGAGCCTGCGGCAGCGCGGTTGGCCGCGCGTCGACTGACCGAATCCGACAAGGCCATTCTCGATCAGCTGCTCGCCGAACTCGACGCACTTGGCTCAACCCCGGACGAGCGCGATCTGATCACCCTCGATCGTCGACTGCACCGATTCGTTTACGCCACCGCACGTAACCCATTCCTCGAGAGCACTCTCGACGAGCAGTACACCCACGCTCTGCGCATCTGGTTCATGGCCCTTGATCGGCTACCGCACCTCGATGACGCAGTTAAGGAACACCGCGACATTCTCGAAGCAATTCGTCGCGGTGACGCCGATCAGGCGGCCGTAACGATGGCCGCCCATATCGACGGCTTTGAAACCTCCATCCGCAAGGCGCTCTGACGAATCACGTAACGAATAACCATCTACGTCAATAACCCCAGTAAGACCCGTCACCCATATCGAAAGGGAATATCAATGAGCAGCATTCCTGCTTCGGCGAAATGCGTCGTCATCGGCGCTGGCATCGTCGGTAACAGCCTCGTGTACCACTTGGCACGTCTTGGCTGGCGCGACATCGTGCAGATCGACAAGGGCCCACTGCCCAACCCTGGTGGCTCGACGGGTCACGCATCGAACTTCATCTTCCCGGTTGATCACACCAAGGAAATGGCACACCTCACCCACGAGAGCATGCGCCAGTACAAGGAAATGGGCGTGTTCACCGAGTGTGGCGGTATCGAGGTTGCTCGTACCGAGGAGCGTATGCAGGAGCTGCAGCGCCGCATCACCTCAGCCAAGGCCTGGGGCATCCCGGACACCCGCATGGTGACGCCGGCCGAGGTCAAGGAACTCGTTCCGTTCATTGACGAAAGCGTCATCCTCGGTGGCTTCTACACCCCAAGCGTCGGTGTTGTTGACTCCGTGCGCGCCGGCACGATCATGCGCGAGCGCGCACAGGAAATGGGTGCCCTGACCTCGATGGGTAACGTCGAGGTTCTTGATATCACCGTCGACAATGGCAAGGTCACTGGCGTAGTGACGGACAAGGGCACGATCGAAGCCGAGTACGTCGTGATCGCATGTGGTTGTTGGAGTCCGCGTCTTGCAGAGATGGCTGGCGCGCGCATTCCGCTGACCCCAGCCGTTCACCAGATGAAAGACATCGGCCCAGTGCCGTTCTTCGCTGACAGCAAGGGCGATATCGAGTGGCCAATTGTCCGCGACATGGACACCTTCATGTACGAGCGCCAGCATGGCACCGGTCTTGAAATCGGTTCGTACGCACACCGCGCAATCCTTTACAGCCCAGACGAATTGCCGTCGAACGCTGCTGCGGCACTTTCGCCCACCGAGTTCCCATTCACCCAGGACGATTTCGACCTTCAGGATGAGCACGCACTAGAGCTCATGCCAGAGATCGTCGGCGATGAGTCGATCGGCGAGAAGTACGCCATCAACGGAATCCTGTCGCTAACCCCAGACGGCATGCCCGTCCTTGGTGAGACCCCTGAGGTTAAGAACCTCTGGTCCGTTGCCGCGGTGTGGATTAAGGAAGGCCCAGGCACCGGTAAGTCCGTTGCTGAGTGGATGGTTCTTGGCGAGAGCGAAATCGATCTGCACGCTTCAGATATCGCCCGCTTCCACGAGCACCACAAGACCACGTACCACGTTCGCTCACGTACGGGTGAAGGCTTCATCAAGACCTACGGCATCATCCACCCGAACGAGCAGTGGGCCGGCAACCGCAACATCCGGCTCTCGCCTTACTACGAGCAGGAAAAGGCCCTCGGCGCTGTCTTCTACGAGACGGTCGGCTGGGAGCGTCCGTGGTGGTACGAGTCCAACGCTGGCCTCGTCGAGAAGTTCGGCGACGCCGTTATGCCGCGCACCGGCGAATGGGAATCACGTTGGTGGTCACCGATCATCAACGCTGAGCACCTGCAGATGCGCGAGACCGCTGGCCTCACCGACCTGACCGCATTCGCGATCTTCGACATCGTTGGCCCAGGTGCCTTGGCCTCGGTTCAGCAGACGGCCGTTCGTCAGATGGACGTTGCTGTTGGCCGCGTTGTTTACACCCCGGTTCTCGGCATCAACGGTGGCTTCAAGAGCGACCTGACGATCATGCGTTTGGGCAAGGATCACTTCCGCGTCGTCACCGGTGGTGCGCACGGTATGGCCGATCTCAAGTGGTTCCGCGATCACCTCGTCGAGGATGGCACCGCTCAGATCATCGATCTCACCTCGTCGTGGACGACCCTTGGAATCTGGGGTCCGAACGCCCGCGCGATTCTGGAAGCTGTCACCGGTGACGATGTCAGCAACGAGGGCTTCAAGTTCAGCACCTGCCGCACGATCGACGTCGGCACTCAGCGTGTACTCGCCTCACGTATCTCGTACGTCGGCGATCTCGGCTGGGAGCTCTACGTTCCGATCGAGCAGGGCGCCAAGCTCTGGGAGACCATCTGGAACGCTGGCCAGGACCATGGCCTCATTCCTGTTGGCATCGGCGTGTACGGCACGACGGGACGCCTCGAGAAGGGTTACCGCGCATACGGCGCCGAGCTCGAGACCGAGTACACCGCAGCCGAGGCCGGCATGCTCACCGCCAAGATCAAGGACCAGGACTTCGTTGGTAAGCAAGCACACCTTCGTCACCGCGAAGAAGCTCCTGTCACGGTCATGTGCTCACTCACCGTTAACGACCACACGTCGTCCACTGGTGATAAGCGCTACATGATGGGCCGCGAGCCGATCCTGACCCTCGATGGCAACACGATCACCGATGCACACGGCCGCAACTCGTACGTCACGAGCGCAGGCTCTGCGCCAAGCATCGGCAAGCACATCCTGATGGCGTACCTGCCACCGGAGTACGCGGCCGTGGGTACCAAGCTCAAGGTGGAATACCTCGGCGAGCAGTACCCCGTCACTGTCGATGGTTCCGGCGCCCTGTTTGACCCGAACAACGAACGGATCATGGCCTAATGAACATTGCAGTGTGCGCAAAGCGCGTGCCGCTGTCGGGTGGTCGGTGGGAACTCACCGCCGACAACCTCGACATCGACACCAGTGGTGCAGCCGTCGGATTCACCACCTCCCCTCACGAGGAGTGTGCCGCTGAGGCTGCCGTCCAATTGGTCGAGCAGCTCGGTGGCTCATCCACCGTCATCACCCTTGGTGTTGCTGACTCAGAGGAGCAGATTCGTTCACTTCTCGCCGTCGGTGTCGACCGTGGCGTGATCATCGAAACCGACGGCTCTGAATGGGATCCGCAGGCCACCGCGTCAGCGCTGACCGAGCAGATCAAGGCGGGCTCACCTGAAGGTGCGTACGACCTTGTACTGCTTGGAACTGAGGCAGCCGATACCGCCGACTTCCAGGTCGGTATCCGCATGGCTCACGCCCTCGGCTGGCCGGTTGTGACGAACGTTAAGGGCATGACGATTGACGGTGGTGTTGCTCGCTGCGAGCGCGCCGTCGGCTCAAGCCGTGAGGTTTACGAAGTCACGCTGCCTGCCGTCATCACGGTGAAGGATGGCTTGAACATCCCTCGCTACCCGTCAGTGCCGGGCCGCATCAAGGCACGCAAGAAGCCGGTTGACACCGTCACGGTTGAAAAGCCTGCTGCCCGCCTTGAGAAGGTCCGCCTCGATCTCGCTGTGGAAGAGGCTCGTTCGGCGGAAATCCTTGGTACTGGCGTGGATGCAGTTCCTGCGCTCGTCGAAATCTTCAAGAACATTGGGGTGCTGTAGTCATGATTCTTGTTTTTGTTGATCACGATCGTGGCGTCCTTGACGCCACCTCCGTTCAGGCACTCACCGCAGCCCGCGCACTCGACTCAGATGTTGAGGTTTTGCTGGTTGGTTCCGCTGGTCGGGACGCAGTTGCTGAACTGGCAACGTACGGCGCCGACACGATCCACCTCGCCGTCCACGACACGCTGACGGACTACGCACCACTTGCGTCCGCAAAAGCCGCATTAGAACTGGTTTCCTCACGTTCACCGCGAGGAATCTTTACGACCGGCACTCCGCGCGGAAATGAGGTTTTGGCGCACATTGCGGCAATCCTCGACGCACCAATGGCCGCCGAAGTTCTCTCCGTCACGTTCGGGGATGCGGGCGTTCACGAGGTCGTTCGTAACCGTTGGGGTGGCAACCTCACCGAAACGGCGCGGGTCCATAACGACCTTCTTCTTGCTGCATTCGCTCCCCATGCAATCCGGGCAGAAAATGCAACGGGGGCCGGCAATGTAACCGAGTTCACGCCTAACCTCGATGCCGCCGACACTGCAGTTCGCGTCATCGACCGCACCGGTGGCGCCGCTACCGGGGTTGGTCTAGCTGAGGCTCGGGTCATCGTTTCCGGTGGTCGTGGCGTTGGTGGACCAGAGGGCTTTGACGTCATCGAGGAGCTCGCTGACCTGCTCAGCGGCGCTGTTGGTTGCTCGCGTGTAGTCACAAGCAACGGTTGGCGACCACACAGTGAACAAGTTGGCCAAACTGGGACGAAGGTGGCCCCGGACCTCTACATTGCATGTGGGATTAGTGGTGCAACCCAGCACATCGCAGGGTGTAGAACTAGCAAGACAATCATTGCCATTAATACCGACAAGGACGCACCAATCATGGGCTACGCGCACTACGCCGTGATCGGTGACGCCCAGACCATCCTGCCCGAACTTGTGGCCGCCACCCGTGCGGCGAAGGAGTAAAGAAGTGCCAAGCGATATCGATATTGCCCAAGCCGCGGTACTCGAGCCGATCTCAAAGATCGCCGAGCGCCTTAACCTGCCCTACGAAGCAATTGATCCCTACGGCCACTACAAGGCCAAGATCAGCCTCGATTACTTGGACTCCTTGCCCAAGAAGGAGAACTCACACCTGATCCTCGTTACGGCGATCAGCCCCACCCCTGCGGGTGAGGGCAAGACCACCACCACGGTTGGTCTTGGTGACGGTCTTCGCAAGATCGGCAAGAGCGCGATGATCGCACTTCGCGAGCCATCCCTCGGCCCAGTCTTCGGCGTCAAGGGTGGTGCCGCCGGTGGTGGTTACGCCCAGGTCGTCCCGATGGAAGACATCAACCTGCACTTCACCGGTGACTTCGGTGCGATCCAGCTTGCGAACAACCTGCTCGCAGCGCTGATCGACAACCACATCCACCACGGCAACGAACTCGGTATCGACGTTCGTCGCATCACGTGGAAGCGCGTTGTTGACCTCAACGATCGTGCCCTGCGCGACATCACCGTCGGCCTTGGTGGCCCCGGTAATGGTTTCCCACGTGAAGATGGCTTCGACATCGTCGTCGCCTCTGAGGTCATGGCGATCTTCTGCCTGGCCACCTCACTCGAGGACCTCAAGCGTCGCCTCGGCAACATCGTCGTCGGCTACACCCGTGAGAAGACTCCCGTCACCGCTCGCGACCTGAAGGCCGAAGGCTCCATGGCCGTTCTGCTCAAGGATGCGTTCCGTCCGAACCTGGTGCAGACCCTCGAGGGAACTCCTGCCTTCGTTCACGGTGGTCCGTTCGCGAACATCGCCCACGGCTGTAACACCGTTGTTGCCACGGCTTCAGCATTGAAGCTTGTCGACTACGTCGTCACTGAGGCCGGCTTCGGTGCTGACCTTGGTGCGGAGAAGTTCGTTGACATCAAGTGCCGCAAGTCGGGCCTTCGTCCCGATGCAGCTGTGATCGTCGCAACCGTGCGTGCACTCAAGTACCACGGTGGTGTCGATCTCAAGGAACTCAACGCTGAGAACCTTGACGCAGTACGCGCTGGCTTTGCCAACTTGCAGCGTCACATCGAGAACGTCTCGACGGTGTACGGCATCCGTTGCGTCGTCAGCATCAACCGCTTCATCTCTGACACCGATGCAGAGCTCGAGCTCATCAAGGAGCTCTCGGCCGCATTCGGTGCCAAGGCAGTTATCGCGACGCACTGGGCAAACGGTGGCGATGGTGCCACCGAGCTCGCCGAGGTCATCGTCGAAATCTGTGAAGCACCAACACCGATGACGTTCGTGTACGAGGACAGCGCAACGCTGTGGGAGAAGATGGAAGCGATCGCCAAGCGTGTCTACCGCGCCTCGGAGATCACCGCTTCATCCGCAGTTCGCGCTCGCATCAAGGAGCTTCAGGAATCCGGCTACGGCGAGTTCCCAGTCTGTGTCGCCAAGACGCAGTACTCGTACTCAACTGACGCTGCTCTTCGTGCCGCTCCCGTTGACCACGCAGTCAACATCCGCGAGGTTCGCCTCTCGGCAGGTGCAGAGTTCATCGTGATGATCTGTGGCGACGTTATGACGATGCCAGGTCTGCCGAAGATCCCAGCCTCAGTGCACATCGACCTAGTCGACGGCAAGGTAGTTGGGCTTTCTTAACTAGAACTCGAACAAGAAAACGTCCCCGTCACGAATGTGACGGGGACGTTTTCGTTCGTGTCTAGGAGCGCTTTAAGCGCTCCATAACCAAATCATGCGGCAGCGCTGGGCTCATCGCGCCAGCGCGACCATGCATTGTTTCGTTGTTGACGAGCGAGTTGAGCACCGACTCTTCGACGCATTGCACGACAGCTGCGTAGAACTCGTCCATCCAATTCCACGGGACGAAGGAAAGGTTCTTCAGCGCAACCTGATCCTTCTCGACCATCGGGAAGCCGCTGTCGAGTTCACCTGGGTTCGCAGTTGAGAAGGCTAGGAAGATATCGCCGCTGAAGTGACCACCCGTTGTTCCAGTGCGGGCCAGGCCCAGTGGGACGCGACGAGCGAGGGCTGACGTCTGATGCGGGGTCATGGGCGCATCTGTCGCGATGATCGCGATCACTGATCCAGCGCCCCCTGGAATGCGGGTCGCGTTTCGATCGCGCAGGATCCAATCGTTTTGCCCCATGGGATACCGAACATCGAGATCACCCATCGGGACACCGGCAATGTTTAGTTCATGACGATCGCCGAAGTTGCACTGCAGGAACGCCGCGACGGTGTACGTCATGCCGCCAAGTGATACCTGACGACTCGACGTACCCGAGCCACCCTTAAAACCGTAGCAATTCATGCCCGTGCCACCGCCGACGGATCCTTCGGCCACCGGGCCGCTCGTTGCTGCGTCGATCGCGTCGGCCGCATGATGCGTTGTGATGCTTGGGAGGTTGATGCTGTTGAGGTAACCGTCCCACGTCTCTGCCACGACGGGTAGCAGCCACTCAGAGGCCTTCACGGGCTCATTGGCAGCCATCCAGTCGATGACGCCACGATGCACAGTGCCAACGGCGTGGGTATTGGTGATCATCACCGGGCCACCAAGGGCACCCGTCTCGTTGATCCAGTGCGAGCCGGTCATTTCACCATTGCCATTGAGGGAATGGATTCCGGCAGCGACCGATTGCGTGATGCCATCGCGGCCAAGTGGCAGGATCGCTGTGACGCCCGTGCGCACTGCCTCGTTCTCGGCACAGTCGTTGTGGTTGAGAGTCACCATGCCGACGGTAAGGCCGGGAACATCAGTGATCGCATTGAATGGCCCGGGTGTGCCGGGCAGCTTGATTAAGTCGCGTGCGCGCATGACTGAACTGTACTGACTGGCGGCTTCGCCTGTACTGATGGGCGGCTTCGCCTGTACTGACTGGCGGCTTCGCCTGTACTGATTGGCGGCTGCGCCTGTACTGATGGGCGGGGCAGGCTGCGGTGCTCGCCACCGACGTGGGAGGCTGTGGCCATGCGCGTAACTCTGAGTGGCCGACCTGATGTGTCCGCCGATGTCGTTGTTGTTGGATTCTTCGCTGATCGCAAGCCAGCGCCCGGCGCCCTTGAGGCAACTGCCGAGAGCGGCGTCGATGTCGTCGCTGCGGTGAAGGGCACGCCGACGTTCCGCGGCAGTGTCGACGACACTCCGATCGTCATTCCACCGACCGCCGCCAAGCAGCCCACAACCGTCATCGTTGGTCTTGGTGATCGCGCCGCGGTTGGTCCTGATGCGATTCGTACGGCCGCACTTCGCGCGACTGGTTCGATCCGTGGACGTAAGCGTCTTGCCGTGACCCTGGGTCAGGCTGGCGATGATCGTGCCGAGTCGGTACGTGCCGCTGTTGAAGGTGCGATCTTTGGTTGCTTCGAGCGTCCACGTCCAGAAGGTCCGGCTCGTCCGGCACACGAGTCGCTGCCCACGTCGGTGACCGCCGTTGTGTCCGCTGATGACGCTCGCGATGCAGCGGTGAAGGATGCGGTTGTTCGCGGCCAGATCACCGGTGATCACACCAACTGGGTGCGCACGCTGACGGACACTCCCCCAGGACATCTCACGCCCACGATGTTGGCCGCTGAGATCGAGCGCGAGCTAGCCGACACCGGCGTCAAGGTGCACGTGTGGTCGCAGAAGCAAATCCGCGAGCGTGGCTTTGGTGGATTGCTCGCCGTTGCTAAGGGAAGTGCGGAACCGCCTGCGGTTGTTGAGCTTTGCTATGGCGATCAGAACGCACCGCTGGGTATCACGGGTAAGGGCATCACATTTGACGCTGGTGGCGTCAACTTGAAGAAGCCGATGTCTGAGGTGCACTGGATGAAGTCGGATATGGCTTCTGCTGCGGCCACCGCTGGCGCAGTTGCAGCTGCTGCACGCCTAGGTCTTGATGTTGGTGTGTGCGCGATTTTGCCGCTGACGGAGAACATGGTCAGCGGTACCGCGACTCGTCCTGGCGACGTGTGCGTGCACCCGAACGGAATGACGACCGAGGTTGCTGACACTGACTGCGAAGGTCGCGTGATCCTCGCTGACGGCATCGCCTACTTGGTCGCTAAGGGTGCCTCCGGCGTTATCGACATCGGCACGCTGACTGATGCTGCTGGCTACGGCCCGGATCTGTGGGCAGGCGCGTCGAATAGCGATGACCTGATGTCTGAAGTTCTTGCCGCTGGTTATGCCGCTGGCGATCGCGGATGGCAGATGCCGCTCGTGCCGGGTTACGTCGAGATGATGCGTTCACCTAACGCTGATTTGGTGAACGGCACGATTTCAATTCCGGACTCGTCGGTTCTTGCCGCAACGTACTTGCGCGAGTTCGCTGGCGACACCCCGTGGGTCCACATCGATACTGGCTCGAAGGCATACATCACCGCACCATGGGCCGGCTGGCCTGCTGGTGCCACGGGTGCACCGCTTCGTACGTTGCTGCGGGTACTCGAAGGTCGTAGCGAGTCTTAAAACTGGTGCACGCTGCATCGGTTTCGCGCGAGGCTCTTAGGAGGTTCATCAGATGTCGGATCGTCAGCGCGTAATGATTACTGCTGGGGCTTCGGGGATCGGTGCGGCCATCGCCCGCGCGTTTGCCGATGCCGGTGCGCGGGTGAGCATCATCGATGTTGATGGTGATGCTGTGCGGGCCGCTGTCGAGGCCGATGGTCGTCTTCACGGTATTGCCGGTGATGTTTCGGATGAAGCAGTTATTGATGCTTGGTTCGATGAGGTTTCTGCCTCGTGGGGCGGCGTTGACGTTCTCGTCAATAACGCCGGTATCGCTGGGCCGACTGCGTTGGTTGAGGACGTCTCGTTGGCTGATTGGCAGCGAACGTTAGCCATTGGCCTTGACTCACATTTTCTGTGCAGCCGTCGAGCTGCACCGTTGATGAAGGCACAGAGATCGGGTTCGATCATCTGCATCTCATCGACGGCCGGACTTTACGGCTACGGAATGCGCACCCCTTACGCCGCGGCAAAGTGGGCAGTGATCGGGTTGGTGAAGTCGTTGGCTATCGAATTCGGCTCCGATGGTGTTCGTGCGAACGCGATCTGCCCTGGGTCTGTAGATGGTCCCCGGATGCGTGGGGTGATCGAACGTCAGGCTGCTGCTACTGGATCGAC
>JBAXUN010000068.1:0-12995 GCA_037129655.1 Actinomycetes bacterium | reverse complement strand
AGCTCGCGAATCACATAGATCGCGTACATGCCGAGGAAGCCAAGGCTTAGCCACGCTTTACCAGGTACATCCATGAACCCAAGTGCGAGTGACACGACGGCAATGCCGAGGAACCAGCGCTGGTCCATCAAGAGAGGGGCGCGGTCGACCTCGATCACGTGACGGCGAGGAAACCGACGAATCATCAGGAAGCCGACGATTCCGTACGCGATCGTCGAAAGAACAAGTGGCCCAGCCAGGGCAGCGCCGATACCAAGATTGGCCGAGTTTTCGTCATGACCCGATAACACTGCCATCAACGTGACGATGGTCTCCGGAAGTGCCGTACCAATGGCTGCTAAGACGGTACCGACGGCGATCGCCCGGACACCGAGCAGCGAACCGAGCCACTCGATCGCGTTCACGAACCATTCCGAACCGAGATAAATCAGCAACGCGCTAACTATCAAGATGGTCACGTGGATGAGCACTGAAGGGGTTCCTCTGGACTTAGCGATGAGCGATTGTGTGTAGGGCGGCACTGATGTTAGGCCGTGCCACGATCGCACTGTTGGACGACTGTGAATAGACCTTATCTATATTGCGGCACCTCGCTCCAAGATCGGGATCTGCGTTGTTAGGCTCGGGTCTTCATTAACGTCCGAGGAGTGTCATGACGCAGCAGCCAGGCAGCGACAGTCCCCGCGTCGACGTGGTCGTCGTGGGCGCTGGCTTTGCGGGTCTCTATGCGGTTTACCGCCTTCGCTCGCGCGGATTCAATGTGCGCGGAATCGAACGGGCGCCTGGAGTCGGCGGCACCTGGCATTGGAATCGCTACCCAGGTGCGCGCTGCGATATCGAGAGCCTTGATTACTGCTACGGATTCGATGATGAGCTACTCGCTGATTGGCGGTGGACAGAGCGCTACGCAGCCCAGCCCGAGATCTTGGCGTATCTCGATCACGTGGCCGATCGCTTCGATCTACGTTCGGCGTTCGATTTCAATACCAGCGTCACGTCAGCGATCTGGAACGAAGCCGCCACTTCATGGTTAGTCACCACGGATCGTGGCGAACGCATCGACTGCACGTACCTCGTGATGGCTACTGGCAATCTCTCCAGTCCGCAGCCGCCGGCGATAGATGGGCTCAACGATTTTGCAGGCACGTGGCTACACACCGGCAACTGGCCGACTGAACCAGTTGAGTTAGCAGGTAAGCGAGTGGCGGTTGTGGGCACCGGTTCGTCAGGCATTCAAACCTGCACAGCGATCGCACCAATCGTCGACGAGCTGTACGTCCTGCAGCGCACCCCGAATTACTCCATGCCAGCGCAGAATCGTCGCCTCGACGAGGACGAGGTCAGCGGCGTGCTTACGAATTACCGCGAGCGTCGAACAATCTGCGAGTGGTCAGATGCAGGCACTCCGATGCCAGATCCGACTGAAAGCGCGTTGAGTGTTAGCGCGGATGAGCGTCGTCGACGCTACGAGCAGGGCTGGCAGATGGGCGGCATCAGCTCGCTCTCGTTCGCATTCAACGACATGTTTCGAAGCGAGGAAGCCAACGGATTCGCGCAAGATTTTGCTCGCGAGCAAATCCGTTTGATGGTTCAAGATCCGGCCGTCGCTGAACTCTTGTCGCCGCATCACCACATCGGAACGAAACGAACCTGCGTCGATACTGGGTACTACCAGATCTATAACCGGCCCAATGTGCACCTCGTCGATCTGAAGTCAGAGCCAGTCGTCCGTATCGATACTGATGGCATTGAGACAACAGCGCAGCACGTCGATGTTGACGTCATCATCTTCGCTATCGGGTTCGACGCGATCACCGGTGCGCTTGCGGACGTTGAAATCCGTGGGGTCGACGGCATCACGTTGAATGAGGTGTGGGCGAACGGACCTGTCGGGTATCTCGGCGTTCAAGTTGCAGGATTCCCAAACATGTTCACGATCACTGGCCCCGGAAGTCCTTCTGTTCTAAGCAATATGGTGATTTCTATCGAGCAGCATGTCGACTGGATCGCCGATGCCATGGTGCACATGCGCGCCATTGGATTTGATCGCATTCAAGCCACTGCCGCGGCGCAACAACGTTGGATGGCGCACGTCGTCGAGCTCGCGGATCAAACGCTGTATCCAAAAGCCAACTCGTGGTACGTCGGTGCGAATATCCCAGGCCGAGAGCGTCTGTTCTCGGTGTACATCGCAGGCTGCGGGCCATTCCGGGCTGAATGCAATCGCGTGACTGAAGCAGGTTATGAAGGGTTCGATCTAAGTCGGGGGACTACCTATCGGGAGAGTGCACATGTCTGAGCATCGAGTTACCGACGCTGCCGAAGCGGCCGCACTCGTCGCCCGACTAGAACAACAGGGTGTTCGCACCGTCATGATGGGCGGTGCTGATACCCCCGGTGTGATGCGCGGTAAGCGATTCCCCGTCTCTCAACTTCCGCGGCTACTCGCCGATGGCATGGTGTTGTGCAACGTCTTCTGGGTGATCCCCGTAGATGAATCGGATCTTGTGCCGCGGCCGGTAGATCATGTTGGCTATTTTCCCACGGAGCAAAATGGCTATCCCGACATCATCGGGGTTCCGGACCTTTCGACTGCTCGCACGATTCCGTGGCATGACGGCACCGCGTTCATCCTCTGCGATTGGGATTTGCCACACGGTGCTGGCCCCGTCCCGATTTCACCGCGCAGCGCCCTGCGCTCAGTGATCGCGAAGGCAAACGACGCGGGGTACACACCGCTAAGTGCGATCGAACTCGAGTTCTACCTTCTGAACGAACCAATCGGTACCGAGCACAAGAAGAGAGCTGCCGAACTCGTCCCAATTCAGGATCGGGCGAGTACGTATGGGGTTGTGCTTGGGTCACATCAGGAAAAGCTGGCAGGACTGATCCGCGAGCAAATGTTGGCCTACGGCTTGCCGATCGAAGCGTGCAATCCAGAAACTGGCCCCGGCCAGTTTGAGATCAACCTGCACTACGCCGAGAGTATGCAGGCAGCTGATGATGCATTCCTGTTTAAGTCTGCGGTGAAGGAGGTGGCCGCTCAGCAGGGGCTGCTCGCGACGTTTATGGCCAAGCCGAATAGCGCATGGGCCGGCAACAGCGCGCATCTGCACATTAGCCTTCGTGATGCCGACGACCGCGGCATCTTCTTCGACCCCGATCAGCCGCATGGAGTCTCCACGACGATGTGGCATTTCATTGGTGGCGTCCTGGCGACGATGTCGGACTTCACCGCACTCATGGCACCAACCGTGAACTCCTATCGACGCTATGTTCCGTACTCGTGGGCTGGCTACTCGTCGACGTGGGGAATCGATAACCGTTCCTGCGGTGTGCGTGCGCTGGTCGAAGGACCGCAGGGAACGCGCATCGAGCAACGTCAGGCTGGTGGTGATGTGAACCCGTACTTGGCAACAGCTGCCGTGCTGGCCGGCGGGCTGCACGGTATCGAGAATCAGATCGAACCGGGTGATCCGGCAGATGATGACGTGTATGGGCGTCCCTACGACTCGAGGGTTGCACTGCCCCGATCACTCGGTGAGGCGCTGGATCGCTTGGAGCAGAGCGAGATCGCCCGGCTTTGGTTCACCGATGATCTGATCAATCACTTCGTTGTGATGCGTAGATCAGAGCTGGGCGACCAGTCGCGATTTGTCACTGACTGGGAAGTTGATCGATACCTCGAGTCCCTGTGAGCGGCATGCTCACCAAACCGGCGGCGCTGACGGCCGTCACGCAAGCGGCATGGGCGCGGTTACATCCCATGGCTCAAGAGGTAATCGTTGCGAACATCGCAGCTGGCCGTCCTAATGCGCATCTGCTGGACGTCGTAGACGCGCGTAGTCGCGGCGCCGCGGAATTGTCAGGCGTTGGGAACCCTGAGGTTGGCACGGTTGTTGAAGAAGTACTGGAATGGGATGGCAGTGCCGTAAACGCCCGTAGGTACGAGCCCATCACCCACGATGCGCAATCCACCTCGACAGTGATCGTGTTCATTCACGGAGGCAACTGGCTGCTTGGAAGTCTCGACTCCGCCGACGTTGCTATGCGCCACCTGTGTTTGGCGACAGGTGCCACGGTGATCTCGGTTGACTATCGGCTTGCGCCCGAGCACAAATTCCCCGCTGCCCTTGACGACGTACTGATTGCGATACACGCAGTCTCAGATCGCTACCCGAACTATCGGCTTGTGGTGGGCGGCGATAGCGCGGGTGGAAATTTAGCGACGGCGGCGGCGATTGCGCTGCGCGATACAGGTGAAAACCTGCTCGATCACCAACTCTTGATCTACCCAGTGACAACATGCGATCTGTCGATCGGCTTCGACATGACGTACGAGGGCATCTCGCTCTATCGAGATGAGATGCAATGGGGTCAGGATCACTACCTTCCTAATGCGTCGTATGCCGCTAACCCACTCGTCTCGCCACTCACCGCGGATCTAACCGATTTGCCACCCGTCACCATGGTGCTCGCTGAGTGCGACCCGATCACGCCGCAAGGTGTCCTTTATGCGAATGCCCTACGCAGTGCCGGAGTCGAGGTCAACCAGCGAACCTTCGATCACATGTTCCACGGGTTCTTCGGCCTTCACTCGTTGATGCCCGAGGCCGCAGAAGCGATGGGGTGGATAGCACAGAGCCTGTTATCCCAAAGGGGACCACAGGCTCTGTGAGGTATTGAGTGATTACTCGGTGTTAGGCCGAGCAGGACATGTCACTTCCGCAGCACATCGGTGACTTGATCTTGCCGTGTCCGTTGGGGCACTCCGAGATGCCCACGTCGGTACCGTCGCCGATGGTCAGGACGGCGTTAACGAGTGGTGCGTCGCAGTGACCGCAGGAGGTGTTGGCGGCCATGCCGCACTGGGAACAGGTGTAAAGGGCCATGTACGCACGCTAGTACGAACTCCGCCGTCCGACGACTTGAGCCGTCGCACGGTTTCGTGCCGGACATTCGGACGCAGGTTAGAGGCTACTGAGTGCGCAGGGTGATTCGTACGTCGAGCAGCGAATCCACTTGGATCACGTCATCTGGGAACTCTCGCTCGCGGGTCCAATCGCTTGGCACAGCGATGGTGGTCAGGCCGGCGGCGAGCGCGGCACGTGAGCCGGTAGGTGAGTCCTCGAGTGCAATGCTGAATTCGGCCGGTACGCCGAGAGCTGCCAGAGCGACGAGGTAGAGGTCAGGTGCTGGCTTGAGGCTCTTGACGTCCGGGTGGCCGTCTGCGACGACGGCACGAACCATGGAACGAAGTCCGAGGCCATCAACGGCTCGGTTAACCAGTTCCTGATGGCTTGACGATGCGACCCCGATTGCGATCCCGGCCTCATGTAGCGATGTGATGAGTTCGATCGCGCCATGCATGGGTTCGGGGTTGTCATAGTAGGCGAGGAGCAGTTCGTCACGACGGACGAGGATGTCGTCTGGGTCGAGCGCGATGCCCTGTTCTTCGGACAGATTCGTATAAAGCGAGCGCGCGGAATGGCCAATATGTTGGGCAAACCGCTCGCGGGTGAGTACGGCACCGGTCGGTTCAAGCACTCGATTGATGACGTGGAAGCAGGCGGTCTCGCTGTCGATGAGTAGCCCGTCGAGATCGAACACGACCGCACGAGCGGTAAGACTGACAGCAGCCATTTCAGTTGCCGTCCTTGGTGGACGCGGGCCCGTCGATATTCACAGGATCAGCGTATCGATGTGGCATCGTGGCACGTGACGTGGGCGATTCTTCGACGTGAGGATGATCATGACGGGCAGTGGCAATCGCATCGACATTTCAATGCCGAATTACGTTGAGTGGCCCAATCAGCAGTGGGCATTTACTCATATGCGCGAGCTCATTGCCAGTGCGCATGTCGATCGTGCTGAACAAGCATCGTCGTTGACGCACAACCTTCGCGACCTTTCTGACTTTCGCTTCGAGCACGCTGGTCGTACGTACTCCTGGGCTGAGTATCAAGGGCAGGCTCATGTCGATGGGCTCATGGTGATGCATCGAGGCGAGGTGATCCACGAGTACTACGCCGAGCACATGAAGCCGTCGCATCGACACATGGCTATGTCGGTGACGAAGAGTTTCATCTCGACGCTTGCTGGCATTCTCATTGATCAGAAGCGGCTCGCATTAGATGGACTCGTCACCGACTACCTGCCGTACCTGCGGGAGAGTTCATGGGACGGCTGCACCATCACGAATCTGCTCGACATGACGGCTGGGACCTCGTTCGATGAGACGGACTATGAAAACGTTGAGTCGCCATCGGGCGTTGGGTTTCGAATCCTTGGCTGGCCACCGGTACGCGCGGGTGATCCAGTGCCCCGTGATTACATCCGGGATCTGCCAAACACCTCACCGCATGACGAGCGATTCGAGTACCGCTCGATCCTCACGATCGTTCTGACGTTGTGCATGGAAGAAGTGACGGGCAAGCCGACGGCCGAACTTCTAAGCGAATTGCTCTGGAAGCCGATGGGCGCACAGCACGATGCAGATCTCCTGATGGGACGTACGAACGTCCCCATCACCACCGGCGGGCTGTGCCTATCGCTGAGCGATCTGATTCGCTTCGGGCAGCTCCACCTCAACGATGGTCGCGCAGCCGATGGAACGCAGGTGATTCCCGAATGGTGGTTAGCGAGGCTGCGTCAATTCGATCCGCAGCTCAGGGTGCTCTTCGCAAAATCCCCTGATTCAGAGGGCTTTCCACCGACGGCGTTTTATCACGACAAGTTCTGGATCCACGATGCCGAGGCAGGAATCTACATGGCCTCAGGAATTTATGGTCAACAACTCTTCGTGCATCATCCGTCGCAGACCTTGATCGCGAAATTCTCTAGCTGCCCGCATCCGTTGGATCTCGATATCCTCACGTTGTCTTCAGTGGCCGACTACGCGCTAAGCCACGCACTGAGTTAGGGAGTTTCGGCAGACTTCGCATCGCGGCGGGCAACCCATGCCATTACTTCGTCCGCGTAGCCTCCCGACCGTAGCTTCGCGGCCATGAAGCGCATGGGTGAATCGACGTGACGGAAGTACGCCAAATAGCTTGGGCATAAGTAGTGAAGACCCGGTTCGCCATCAGGGGTCAGCGTGAATCGATCTTTCGGGCATCCACCGTTGCAGGCGAAGCGGACATCACACGACTTGCACATCGCAGGCAGCGAATCGTTCTTGGCATTACCAAAGGCACGCTGCTGATCAGAGGCAACGAGTTCAAGCATGTGAGTTGTCTGGATGTTGCCGAGCAGGTAGTCGGGCTCTACAAAGTGATCACATGAATACAGATCGCCGTTGTGCTCCAGCGCGACTGCGGTGCCACAGGTACGTGAATGCACACACAGGCTGCCGGGGGCGTCCAGGAAGCTTGCGAGGGTGGAGTCAAACATCTGCACGAACATGGTGCCGACGTCGTTGCGGACCCATTCGTCGAATACCTCGATTAAGAACCGTCCGTATCCGTCGGGGGCGGCCGATCGGTCTGTCACCTCGTTGCCGGTGGGGATCCCGCCGGGGGAGGGACGTTCGACGATCGGGATGAACTGGATGAAGTCGCCGCCAAGATCGTCACGAATAAAGCGGTAGACGTCTAAGCCATGATTTTCGTTCGCGTGATGCACGGTCGTCAGTACGTTCCATCGAACGCCATGTTGCTTTAGTTTGTCGAGCCCGCGCATCACTCGGTCGAAAGTCGGCTTGCCACCCTTGTCGACGCGATACGCATCGTGAAGTTCTCGCGGTCCGTCGATCGAAACGCCGACCAGAAAGTCCTCACTCGCCAGAAATGCTGCCCACTCATCGTCGATGAGAGTGCCGTTGGTTTGCATGGTGTGCTCGATGCGCTGACCCGGCCGCTGATACTTGCGCACAAGTTCGACGCCGAGCTTGAAGAAATCGAGCCCCATCATCGTGGGTTCGCCACCTTGCCACGACACCGTCACCTCGGGGGTGCGATGGGATTCGAGCAGTTGACGAATGTACGTGTCTAACAGGTCATCGCGCATTCGAAACGGACTACCCGGGTACAACTCCTCCTTGGAAAGGAAGAAGCAGTAGGAGCAATCGAGATTGCAGATCGCTCCAGTGGGCTTGGTCAGTACATGGAAGGAGGGAGGGGCGCCAGGCATCCCGAGCTGGATACTTGTCACGTCCCCTCCCTCCCTCGCAGTTTGTTCGAACAGCTACTTACGCGGATATCTACTGACGAGCGAGTACGGCACGAAGTCGCGCCTCGTCGTCGACGATCAATTCACCTGACACGTCAACCGTAACGGTATGAATCTCACCGGTGAAGTTGTACGGAGCGGTGTACCGATCACAGACAGGTGCACCAGCGTCGCTACCGATTGCGTAGCCAGCGCCGAGGCCCATCGAAAGCGGCATCGTCACCGGCACATCCGCAGCACCAACGAGAGCACCGTCGACGTACAGCTGAGCGATTCCGGGAGCACCACGGCCGACGGTGAAGTCGGGCTGGCCGGTCACCTCGAATTCAACTCTCACTTGGTGACGACCCTCTGGAAGTGGCTCAGCTGACTCAGCCTCGAAGAACTGGCTGCCTACATAGCTGTAGAGGTAGCGCAGCTTGCTGTCCTTCACGTAGAAGCTGAATCCGCCCTGGACATCGCCGACCGAAACCAGAACGCCCTCGGTGTCACCGCTGATTTCCACGTCAGCGGTGATGGAGTGTGAGCGGTTGAGCAACTGAGGCCCGGCGTTGATCGGGATCGGCTGCGTGTGTGGGTAGTACGTGTACGACTCGCGGCCGGCCGCGATCTGCGGACGCGGGTCAGCAAAGCGCATCTGACCGCGTGAGTCGATGGGAAGTACGTCGTACTTCTCCGCTTCCTGGTACCAAATCCCAACCATCTCGACGAGCTTGTCGGGGTTCTCTGCAGCGATGTTGTGGTTCTCTGCAAAGTCGGTACGAAGGTCGTAGAGCTCCCAACCGCTCGTGTCGAGCACTTCGAGGGTTGCTGCATCGATCGGGATACCGAATGGCTTTCCCGCTTCGGTGAACGACGGGCCAGGCCACGGGCACACTGCCTTCCACCCATCGTGGTAAATGGACCGGTGGCCCATCATCTCGAAATACTGGGTGAGGTGCTTGGTTGGCGTCGAGGCATCGTCGAAGCTGTGGGCCAGGCTCACACCTTCGATATCAGCCTGATCGTAGCCCTTGATTTTCGCTGGCGCCTCGATACCGAGAGCGTCGAGAACCGTTGGGACCATGTCGATTGCGTGCGCGTACTGCTCACGAACCTCGCCCTTGGCCTTGATACCAGCGGGCCAGTGAACAACGAAGGGATCGCTGACTCCGCCGCGGTAGGTCTCGCGCTTCCAGCGACGGAATGGTGTATTGCCGGCAAACGTCCAACCCCACGCGTAGTGGTTGAACGTCTTTGGTCCCCCGATCTCGTCGATCATGGCCAAGTTCTCTTCAAGTGAATCGGGCACGTTGTTGAAGAACTTGTTCTCATTCACCGAACCGTTGGGGCCGCCTTCGGAGCTGGCACCGTTGTCTGAGATGAACATGATGATCGTGTTGTCGAACTCGCCAATTTGCTTGAGGAATTCGAACAGGCGACCGTAGTGGTAGTCGGTGTGCGAGAGGAATCCGGCGAACACCTCCATCATGCGTGCGTAAAGCTTCTTCTCGTCTTCTGAGAGTGTGTCCCAGTCCTGCACATCTGGGTCATGACGTGACAGTTCCGCATCCGCGGGAACGATCCCGAGTGCCTTCTGACGAGCGAAGGTTTCTTCGCGGTACTCAGACCAGCCGCCATCGAACTTGCCTTTGTACTTATCGGCCCATTCCTTCGGCACGTGGTGCGGAGCGTGTCCGGCACCGGGACAGAAGTACATGAAGAACGGCTTGTTCGGAGCGACCTGCTTGGCATCGGCGATGAACCCGATCGCCTTATCGACAAGGTCTTCGGTGAGGTGGTAACCCTCTTCAGGGGTCTTCTCCGGCTCGACGAGGTGGTTGTCGTACACAATCTCGGGGTAGTACTGGTGCGTGTCACCGCCGAGGAATCCGTAGTAACGCTCGAAACCACGGCCGAGTGGCCAGCGGTCGTACGGTCCGGCTGCGGAGATCTGATCGGCGGGCGTCAGGTGCCACTTACCAATTGCGTAGGTGTTGTAGCCCTTATCGAGCAGGATCTCGGAAAGCATCCCGTTCTCGAAGGGGATGTATCCGTTGGAGCCCGGGAATCCGGTGGAGCCCTCGGTGATACATGACATGGCGTTCGAGTGGTGGTTGCGACCGGTCAGGATGCAGGAACGGGTCGGTGAGCAGAGTGCGGTCGTGTGCATGTTGTTGTACACCAGACCGTTGGCTGCAAGCGCATCGATGTTTGGCGTTTCGATAGGACTTCCGTAGCAACCCATCTGGCCAAAGCCCGTGTCGTCCTGGACTATGAATAGAACGTTCGGCGCACCTTCGTTCGCACGCTTTGGAGCTGGCCATGCTGGGTCGGATACGTCGCGGGTGCGACCCATCTTGCCCGGAAACTCCGAACCGGCTGCGTATTCGACGAGTGCTGGGGGTGCGCTCGCGTCAGATGGACTCATCTTCAATCCCTTCAACAGTTGACGTACTTTGTGGATTCATTGCGGACGTGGGGGCGGATGCGCTTGTGCTGGCCGATGTGACGCTCAATGCCGCCTGCATGGCGGCCGCGACAGTTGGGTAGAAGTGTTCTTCGCCGATCTCTTCGACGAGTCCGAGCTCGGCCCATTGGGTGTGTGGCCAACTGGCGAGTTCGGCGACGAGTAGGCGGATTGATCGGCTTTCAAACTGTCGGGCGACGGCCTCGATCGCCTCGGCTGCGGTGGCATCTGTTGTGCCCATGCATGAGGTGTCGAGGATGGCGGTGTGGACGGGGTAGGGTGCGCCATCCACGGCGGACATGAAGCGATCTTTGAAGTGCGTCGCGTTTGCATAGAAAAGTGAGGCGTCGAATCGGTAGACCACGACCCCTAGGGCCACCATCGCGTCGGGGTGACGCTCAACGGATGCGAAGTGTTTATCTTGGCTGACCCAACCTTCAACCGCGTCGGCCGCTTTCGCGCGTCGGCGAGCCATGTCAATCAGGGACAGAACCATCGCGATAAGTAGTGCAGGAATCACGCCAATAAGCACTACGCCAGCTGCGGTGATGGCTGCGATCCATAGTTCGGCCCGGCTACTCGTGGCTAGTGCTCGCCACTCAGCGGGAACGATCAATGACGCGGCTGCGACCACGATGATGGCGCCCAAAACCGGCGACGGTAGATATTGGATGGGTGCGGTCAAAAAGAGCAGCACGAGGGCGACGGCAACCGCGGCAATAATCTGCCCGACTTGCGTGCGCACTCCGGTTTGATTGTTGACGCTGGTGCGTGAGCCACTTGTTGCGATCGGGAATCCACCGGTCAGTCCCGCCGCGATCTGAGCAACACCAAATGCGTTGAGTTCGGCATTCGTATCGACGTTTTCGTTGTTCCGTGAGGCAAATGATCGGGCCGTGAGAATGGAATCGGAGAAGGCAACAAAGAAGATACCGACGGCCGGTCCGAGCAAAACGGTGAAGTGCGCAAGCCCGTCGACCGGAATCGACGGCATGGGAAGTCCTGCCGGAATGAGGCCGGTCGTCTTAACTCCTCGCCCGGCGAGATCCACGAACGCCGAGATGGCAATCGCGGCGACCAACACAATTAGCGCGCTAGGAAATCTTGGGATCCTCTTGAGGACTAACAGCGTCACAATCGAGATGCATCCGATAGCAAAGGTCAGTGGGTGCAATTCGCTTATGCCGGCGATGATGTCGCGGAGTTTGCCCACAGTGCTCTCAGCTTCGACGGGAATGCCGGTGAGCTTCCCGAGTTGGGCCACGATCAGGAATATGGCGATACCGGTGAGGTAGCCGACGAGCACGGGCACCGACATGAACTCGGTGATGCCACCGATCTTGGCCAATCGTGCAATAAAGAACACGATGCCAACGAGGATGGCCAATGCTGCAGCCATAGAGATGTACTCGGCCGAACCTGCCGCTGCTAGCGGCAAGAGTGCGCTGCCAATCATGGCGGCGACTGCGCCTTCTGGGCCAACCACAAGGCGTGGCGACGAGCCTAGGAACGCGTAGGCCAGAACGGGTAGCAGCAGAGCGTAAAGACCCGCTTGTACGGGTAGGCCAGCGATTGACGCGTAGCCCATTGCAGAAGGAATCGCCAAGGCTGCCACGGTGAGACCGGCGACAGCGTCAACCTTGAGCGAGTCTCGACCGTAACCTTTCAACGTCGCAAGGAGCGGAACGTTGCGGTCAAGCCAGGTTGTTGCCGGCGGGGAGGCAAATGGGCCACCCCGCCCGGCGTACACCTCCGAACTCGGCACCAGGGACGCGCCCTCGTTGTCCGAGATCGGCATCAGTATTGGTTCGAATCAGACGGCGTCGTGGCTGGACTGATCCATAGCCACGGTGCACGCGAGCAGCAGGATGTCGTCGTAGCCGGCTTCGATCTGAACGCCATAGGTATCGCGAATGCGGAACCACTTCTTGGACACTTCGCCGACCTTGTTGTTGCCGTCATAGAACGAGTACTCGTGGTCGAGGAAGTTGCCCTTCATGTGCAGTTCGCGTCCATCATCAAGCTTGATGGCGAAGTCATCACCGAGCACGTTGACGAGGTCCTTGACGATAAGAGCGCTTACACCATTGACGCGCTCAATCTTCATTTTGTCTCGGATTGAAACGGCCTTGGACTGAAGCTTTACGAGCTCGCCACCGTTGAGGTCTTCAAAGATCAAGGTGTCGCGGACACGCAGCATCTTGCCGTTGACCTTGTACTTGCGTGCACCACCATCGTCTTCAATCCAGAAGTCGTCGCCGAATGATGCCAACTTCTCCTGCATCTTGTACGTGGTCGCGGATCCACGGCGACCAAACTCTTGACGATCGGTCTGGCGCTGATCACGTCGGCCAAGTGGTGCGGCCGGAGCTGCTGC
>JBAXUN010000067.1:0-13073 GCA_037129655.1 Actinomycetes bacterium | reverse complement strand
TTCGATCACCCAATCTATCTGTCGGCCGGGCCGATCAACGTGACCGCAAGTATTGGTGGTACTTCGACTGACGGTCAGGAGCCTGTTGCCGAGGTGCTCGCCCGCGCCGACGCGGCGATGTATATGCGTAAGCGTGAATCGCGTGGCGGACCCCCGATGACTCTGGTCGATAATCGTGTTCGTCGGGAGCTCGCTGAAGAGCTCGTCGGTGCGATTGATCGTGGGGAGATTGTCGTCCACTACCAGCCGATCGTCGATTTGCTGACTCGTGAGGTCGATGGCGTCGAAGCGCTCGTGCGTTGGAATCATCCATCTCGCGGTTTGCTGGCACCCGGTGCTTTCCTATCGATCGCACAGGACATTGGTCTTGATACGGAGATCGATCGTTACGTACTTCGGACCGCAGCTAATGCGGTTGCACGTCGAATCGCGGAGTATGGGCGTGACTTCCGATTGACGGTGAATATTTCCGCGCCGCATCTGGTCGACGTGACGACGCCAGATTATGTGGCGGGTGTGCTCAACGCCTCTGGGCTCACACCTCACCTGCTCTGGCTTGAGATCACTGAGCATGCGGTTCTTCAGCGCTCAGGGATTGGTCCATCCACGATTACCGTGACCGCATTTGAACGTCTTGATGAGATTGGTGTTCGGCTGGCCATAGACGATTTTGGGACGGGTTTTTCGTCGCTGTCGTCACTGATGAACTACCCGATCAATATGGTGAAGATCGACCAATCCTTCGTTAACGGACTACCTGACGATCGGCGCTGTGTGGCGATGGTGGAATCACTTCTGACTCTGGGAAAGCGGATGAGTATCGTCGCTGTCGCCGAGGGGATCGAAACTCCCGAGCAACTCAATGAGCTTGTGGACCTGGGCTGTCGCCTTGGTCAAGGATTCTTGCTAGGTAGGCCGGGCCCGGATTTGCCCGGGGGAGTCCAGAGCACTCCGCTGCGCGTACTGCGTTCGCTCAGTTGATGCAACGCGTAGCTGGCTGGATGCCACGCAAAGGCTGCGTCGGTTACGAGTCGGTTGCGGTCAATGCTCGAGTTCGCATAATTGTGGCCTTGGTTGTTGACGCTTTACGCGTGGTCTGATTCACTCCGGACATGGTTAGTATGCAGACTTCTGACGATTCGGGCCTCAACGCGCTAGTGAGTCGTCGTTCCATCCTTCGAGCGGCACTGTTGACCGGTTCATTTGTGGCCGTGCCCGGCTTCCTCAGTGCATGTGCTCCGCCGACAAACAACGTGGTGGCGACCAAGTCCATCAAGGTGGGCTGGAAGTCCGATATCGATACGTTCAACCCGCTGACAACCACGACGACCGAGGCAATCGAAGTCCAGTCGCTGATTTACGACACGCTTAGCGCTTACGGGCTCGACCTTAAGCCGGAACCGTCGCTGGCCACGTCCACCACCCAAGACGGTGCGACCATCACGTACACGTTGCGGGACGGCGTGACGTGGCATGACGGCAAGCCGTTCACCGCCGATGATGTGGTCTACACCTTCGAGCTCATTGGCAAGAATCAACTCGGTATCAATTCGCAATACTTCACAGAGTTCGTGTCAGTCACCGCGCCGGATGCCAAGACCGTGGTCGCGACCTTCAAGTCGCCGCAAGCCTTTGATCCAGGCTTAGTGGTACCCATCCTTCCCAAGCACATCTGGTCTGCAATGACGGTTGATCAGATCCAAAAGGCCACAAACGATAAGCCGGTTGGAACGGGACCGTTCACGTTCAAGGCCCGCACACAGGGCCAGACCGTGAGTGTGGCTCGAAATGAGTCGTGGTGGGGCGAGAAGCCCTCTACGACGGGTGCATCGTGGACTGTTTACACGAACGATGACTTGATGGCGCAGGCTCTCAAAAACGGTGAGATCGACATCATTCCTCAGGTTCCACCTACCGTCTTCAAGGGCCTTGAGGGCAACAAGGATCTGACCTCGGCGACGCTGGATTCGTTCTCGTTCCACCACATTGGCTTCAACCTGTGTGACAAGCCGGCTTCAAAGGGCAATCCGCTGTTGCTCGACAAGAACGTGCGCCAAGCGTTGGGCTACGCACTCGATCGCAACCAGATCGCCCAGATTGCGTATGCGGGCTACGCCGCACCGGGTGGATCGATTCTCATGCCTTCGTTTGGCGACTTCTATTGGGAGCCTTCGGCCGACGAGTTAATCGATAACAACCCAGACAAGGGCAATGCTCTGCTCGATGCCGCCGGATACACAGCTAAAGATGGCAATGGCATTCGTCAAACCAAAGATGGCAAACCACTTGAGTTCCGTATCATTGCCATCGCTACGACTTCTGTTGACGTTCGCACCGCACAGCTCTTTCAGGCCAGTGCCCAGAAGGTCGGAATCAAGCTCACATTCTCAACCGTCGATTCGGACACGATGGGCTCAACGGTCTACAACGTCGACGCCCCCGACTGGGACATTTTTGTCTGGGGTTGGGATAGCGGCGTCAACGATCCGAGCTACATGTTGGGTGTTCCGTTGACGAGCCAGATCGGCGGAAACAACGATGTTTTCTACTCGAACCCCGCATATGACGCTCTGTACACGCAACAGGCAAGTGAGCTCGACCAGACCAAGCGGATCGCGTTAGTGCAGGAAATGCAGAAGATTTTCTACGAAGACACTGCGTACTTGGTTGCCGTGTACCAAAAGAAGCTGCAGGCGTACGCAAACTCCGGGTTCACCGGTTGGACGCAGGTCCCGGGTGGCATGATTTTCAACTTCACTCGGGACAACTACCTGAAGGTCAAGCCGGCCGGATCGTAATTTCTAGCCATGCCGCCACTTCTGCGCAGGTTCCTAGTTCTATGCGCCTCGATCTTTGCGATCCTGACGTTTAACTTCTTCCTCTTTCACATTATCCCCGGTGATCCGATCAGGTTGATCGCTAGGTCTCAGCGGCTTTCTCCAGAGCAAGTGGCGAAATTGCGCGAGGCCTATGGGCTCGATGGTTCGATTTTCACGCAGTATTGGACGTACCTGAAGAACCTTGCACACGGCGATCTTGGCTACTCATTCGCCTTGCACGAGAATGTTGCTGACGTGGTGGGTCGCGCCCTATTGAACACGTTGATCCTTTTAACTGTGTCGACGACAGTTGTTGTCCTTCTCGGCATCGTCATCGGCGTGTTTGCAGGGTCGCGACACGGGTCGAAATCTGATTCTGCGACGGTTGTCACATCCTTGGTGTTTTGGAGTTTGCCAACGTTCTGGGTTGGCATGCTGCTGGTGTTCATCTTCGGTGTCTGGTTTGGTGGCTTGCCCATTTCGGGAATCACGACGCCGAACGCTGAGTATCAGAACTACTTTCAGTACATTGCCGACATTGCCCGACATCTGATCTTGCCTACGTTAACTCTTGCCCTAGTGGACATCGCCTTTTTCGTCATCATCACGAGAACCTCACTCATTGAAGTAATGAGTGAGGATTACATGCTTACCGCGCGCGGCAAGGGTTTATCTCGACGCACGATGGTCTGGAAGCATGCGACCCGCAATGCGCTGCTGCCCGTCGTAACGGCTTCGGTGTTGTACATCAGTGCACTTGTCGCTGGTGCGATCCAGGTCGAGGTCGTGTTCTCGTGGCCGGGAATGGGATTGCTCACTTACAACTCGGTGTTGGCTCGCGATTACCCAACCTTGGAAGCGTGCTTCCTGATCATCTCGGTTGCGGTGCTCGTGGCTAACTTTGTTGCTGATCTGGTCTATCGTCGGCTTGACCCAAGAGTGGCGGTGGCGTGATGACCTTCGAACTTTCAGCGAACGAGGAAGCGACTGCTGTCCCAGCATCTGGATTCTTGGCGATGCTGCGTTCCATCTGGGCTGATCGGTTGGGACGCATCGGATTGATCCTTCTGTTACTGACGGCGGTTGTTGCGCTACTCGGCCCTCTTGTTTTCCCTTTCAATCCGGCCGATGTAGGCGTCGATTCCTCGACGATCCTGCAACCTCCGTCGTCGGCGCACTGGCTCGGTACCGACGAGCTGGGACGCGATGTGTTCCGCGAATTCCTTGCGGGAGCTCGAATCTCCCTGTTTGTCGGCATCATGGCAACCCTGATCTCGACGATTATCGGCGCCGGTATTGGCATCGCGGCAGGCTACTTCATGGGGCCACTCGACACCGCGCTCATGAGTGCAACTGATTTCTTCCTGGTCATTCCTGCGCTGCCGCTGATGATTGCAATGGGTGCGATCTTTGGTCAAAACCTGCTGATCATCATCCTGGTGATTGGCCTGCTGTCGTGGCCGCGAACTGCTCGGATTATCCGTTCGCAGACGTTGTCGCTTCGGCAACGACAATATGTATCGCGAGCGAAGTCACTCGGAGCATCCGATGCGCGCATTATTCGACGTAACGTCGCACCACACGTCATGCAACTGATTGTGGCCAATACGATTCTGGTCGTCGCCGGTTGCATTCTTGCTGAAGCTACGTTGAGTTTCATCGGTCTCGGAGATCCGGATCGAATTTCGTGGGGCTCGATGTTGCACTTCGCATTTGTCTCTGGTGCGGTTGGCCTTGGTGCTTGGTGGTACTTCTTGCCACCCGGCCTGGGCATCTTGGTTGTTGTGCTCGGATTTACCTTGGTGGGCCATTCCTTTGAGCGCATTGCGAACCCGCGATTGAAGGGTGAGTAATGAGCCTTCTCGATGTGCGTGATCTACGAGTTTCTTACGGGTCGCCCGATGGTGACGTGCATGCGGTCGACGGAGTCAGTTTGTCGATTGATGCGGGGGAGTTCGTTGGGCTAGCCGGGGAGTCGGGCTGCGGCAAGACGACGATGGCAATGGCAATTCCGCAGTTGCTACCAAGGAATGCACGAATCAGCTCAGGCTCGGTGTTGTTCGATGGAGTCGACCTAAGCGGACTCGATGAGCAAGCGATGCGTGCGTATCGATGGAAGGACATTTCAGTTGTCTTCCAAGGTGCGCTCAATGCCCTAAATCCTGTTCAGTCGGTCGGTAGCCAGATCGCAGAGCCTATTCGTGTTCACGATTCTTCAGTGTCGTCGGCCCAAGCCGATGACCGGATGCGTGAGTTGCTTGAGGCTGTTGGGATTCCATCTCGGCGAGCCCATGATTATCCACATCAGTTTTCGGGCGGTATGCGTCAACGGGTGATGATTGCGATGGCACTCGCATGCCGTCCTCGACTCGTTATCGCCGATGAGCCAATTACTGCACTCGATGTGATGACACAGGCTCAGATCATCGATCTCTTGCAAGGATTGAGTGAGCGTTACAACCTTGCGATGTTGCTGATCTCCCATGACCTTTCGGTGCTGGCCCAAACCTGCGACCGAGTGGCCGTTATGTATGCGGGGAAAATGGCCGAAACGGGCCCATCGCAGGATGTTTTCGGTGAGTCGAACGGTCAGGCGAAGGCTCGTCATCCATATACGCAGCGATTACTTCGCGCGTATCCCAATATTCATCGCGAGAGAGTGTTCATCGATGGAATTCCCGGCTCGCCACCGGACCTTTCACGGCCGCAGCAAGGTTGCCGTTTCGAGCCTCGCTGCGACGTTGCGATGGGGCACTGCGCCAGTATTGAACCGGAACTGATTACCTTAGAATCCCGGCATCTCGCGGCATGTCACCTACTCGAAAACGATAGGTCGGGGGTGCAGTCGTGACCAGTGAGCTAACACAGCCGGAGTCGAAGGCGGATGATCGCGTCCCTGTCCTTTCGATCGAGGATTTGTTCGTCGAATACAAGGTGAAGAATCCGAACGGACGCGGTAAGAGCATTGCTCGCGCCGTAGACGGAGTCAATCTGTCCTTGTATCCGGGCGAAACCCTTGCCATTGTTGGGGAATCGGGAAGCGGTAAGACGTCGATCGCCAATGCGGTGATGCGCTTGATCGATGCAAGCGCTGGACGAATCGTCTTTGACGGCGTCGATATAGTGCCGCTGCGCGGCAAGGACCTTCGTCGGATTAGACCGCGACTACAGATGATCTTCCAAGATCCGTTCGAGTCCCTGGATCCGCGTATGACGGTCATGGACACCGTTGTCGAGCCATTGGTGATCAACAGCATCGGGGCTTCTGAAACCGAGCGCCGCGAGCTAGGACTCGCAGCGCTCGAGCGGGCCGGACTCACACCGGCCGATCGCATTGCCCGCAGGTACACCCACGAACTTTCCGGTGGGCAACGTCAGCGTGTTGCAATTGCCGCGGCCATGATCCTCGAACCGTCCGTTGTTGTTGCCGATGAGCCGGTTTCGATGTTGGACGTGTCCCTGCGCGCGGGGATTCTGCGACTGATGGCAGATATGCGTGATCGTCTGGGTGTGGCTTATCTATTCATTACCCACGATCTATCGCTGGCCTGGATGTTCGCTGACCGTATTGCAGTGGTCTACCTTGGGCGTGTTGTCGAGCAGGGTTCACCGGTTGAGCTGATCAACAATCCGCAGCATCCGTACACCAAGGCTTTAGTCTCAGTGATTCCTGTCCCGGAAACCGCTGCAATCGCCAATCGAACCGTTCTGACTGGGGAGATTCCGAACCCGACAGCGATCCCTGTGGGTTGTCGCTTCCATCCGCGTTGTCCGCTGTACCGCGAGCGGGGCGAACCCGATACGTGCCGTATCGACGATCCGGAACTCATGCAAATCGGTGTCGAAAGTGTCCATCAGGCCGCCTGCCATTTTGTGGTCAAGGTGCAGTAGCGCGATCACCGAAACACGCACTGCAGCAAGCCGTCGACGTGATCACGTCGAGCGTTTCTCACTGCCCCGTGCTTGCGGACGTTCGAGTTCGCACACCCTCGTGGCGATGGTGAAGTTGCTGCCAAAGAGCAGCGTTTTCTGGCCGCGGTGTCATTTCTAGATCCGCAACGTGATGCGAGGAAACCGGTTCCAGCCCAAGGGCGCGAGCGACTATGAGCGCTGCTCCCAATGCTGAATGTGGTGTTTCGGCATGGCCGCACAGATGCGTTCTACGTCCAGTAGCGTCAGCAAGTTCTTGGAGAGCCGCGTCGTTGATGCCCCGACCAGCAACGTGGATTGCTCCGCGTGCGGTCGTGTTGTCGTCCCAGACGGCAATGCAGCGCGCAGATTCCACCGTGATACTCGTAAGCAGTGCCCGTGCTACGTCAGCGGCACTCGTGTGAAGATTCATCCCTTCGATGATGCCGGTGAGCGATGGATCCCACAGTGCACCCTGCTCGCCGGGCGCAACGTAACCGAGCATCGTGGGCAATGAGTCCTGCCCAGCGGGCACTGTGCGCGCAAGGGCGGCCAACTCATCTGGTGAATCCAACCCGAGTAAATTCGCCAGCCAGGCCATCGCTGATCCCGTAGCTAACAGGTCCATCTCGTGGCCGTATCCGTGTGTGGCCAACGGTGTCACCAAGAAGCGGTGCTGTGAATCAAAGTGCGGTTCGTGGTCGATACCGACAATGACAGTCGATGTGCCAGCAAGATAGATCACATCGCCAGCAGCACCTACTCCCAAGCCGAGTATTGCCGCGACTGCGTCGGCTGCGCCCACTGCGATGGGAAGCCCCGCAGGTAGTCCTAGTTCGCGTGCTCGATCGTCAGTTAGATGGCACAGAGTTGTCGAGGTAACCACCTGAGCAAGGTCAGGAAGTGCGTGCCCAGCCAGCTCGGCGGCCGCACCGATGATCGTCTCGGAGTAGGCATTGTCGGCAAGGTGGTACGCGCCCGTCCCAGTTGCGGTGGCTGGATCGGTAGCAAACTCGCTAGTGAGCCAGTGCAGGATCCAGTCCTTGGCGCCTAAGAGATGTGAGGGCACCTCGGAAACCTCGTCGGCGATACGTGCGTACATCGGCAGCAGGTACCGTCCATCGACCCACTGACCGGTTTGCTCGTAGATGGATTGCTCGCCGACAAAACTGCGCAGACGTTGGCCGTGGTCTTCCGCGCGCGCGTCTTCCCACGTGACAGCCGAGTGCATGGGTCGCCCGACGGAATCGGTGACGACCATTGTTGGAATCATTGCGGACAGGCCAATGCCGGACCATTGAGCCGCGGGTACCGAAGCGGTGAGTTCTCCGACGACATTTGCAATGGCGTTCGTCCAGTCGTGGGGATCCTGTTCCGAGGCGGCCGCGACAGGACGATGTGTTGGATAGTCCGAACGCGCCGACGCGAGGATCTCGCCGGAGGAATCGATCGCAATACCTTTGAGCCCGGACGTGCCGAGATCAAGGCCGATAAAGACCGGGCTACCTGATGGCACGTCGCGCACACCGTTCACGGTAGGCCTAGCGGTTACGATTTTCCGCGCTCAGCACCTCGAATGCCTCGGCAGCGGCGACGAGTGTGCGGTCGATGTCCTCATCTGTGTGGACCAGCGAAACGAATAGGTTCTCGAGTTGCAGTGGATGGAACAACACCCCGCGGGTAATCATTTCCTGCCACCAACGCGTGAACATCGCCTCGTCTGCGTACTGCTCTGCGTCGCGCCAGTTCTTGATTTCATGCTCGGAGAACCAGAGTTGGAACACGGTGCCCAAACCATCAACGCGCGCTGCGATGCCACTGTCGGCTGCGATAGTTCGTAGACCCTCAGCGAGCCTGTCGCCGATGGCGCGTTGACGCTCGTACAGACCAGGTTCGGCTAGGACGTCCATCGTCGCCGACACAGCGGCGCAGGCAACCACGTTCGCGTTGTACGTTCCCGAATGCGAGTAGCGGCCTTCAGCGATCATGCTCATTGCTTCATGGGATCCGCCCAGTGCAGCAACGGGGAAGCCGCCGCCAAGGCCCTTTGCCAGGGTGGTCAGGTCTGGCGTTACGCCAAAGAACTCCTGTGCACATCCGCGTGCGAAGCGGAAGCCAGTGATGACCTCATCAAAAATCAGAAGTGACCCATGCTTGATCGTCTCTGACCGGAGGAGTTCGAGGTAGCCGGGTTCGGGAAGTATGCAACCGGTGTTGAAAACGGCCGGCTCGGTGATGACGGCGGCAATCTCGTGACCACGCTCGGTCATCAACTTCACAAAGCTCTCTGGATCGTTCCACGACAGAACGACGAGGGTGTCGGTAAGTTCAAGTGGGACACCGGGACCAGACGCCACGGGCCGTGGGCTTTCCTTAGGCCCGGCAAGCTTCGGGTCTACGTGGTTGCTCCAGTAAATCGTGTCCTGCCACCCGTGGTAGTGACCTTCGAACCGCACGACCAGCCGACGGCCCGTGTGGGCGCGGGCCAAGCGAATGGCACTTCCGACTGCTTCGCTGCCAGAATTTGTGAAGCGCACCTTCTCGATTCCAGGAACAGCGGCGGCCACCTTTTCGGCTGCTTCGATTTCGAGTTCGTAAGGTAGGCCAAAGCATGTTCCGTACTCGCCAATTGCGTCAGCGACAGCCTTGGTCACGACGGGGTGACGGTGGCCAAGGATCATCGGGCCAAGCCCGAGCAGATAGTCGATGTACTCGTTGCCATCGACATCGGTGAGGTGCGATCCGGTGCCCTGACGCATGTTCGGTGGGTACGGCGCCCAGCCAAACTTCACGGTTCGTGCACTACTGCCGGCTCCACCAGGAATCGTCTGGCTTGCGCGCGCGAACAGAGCCTTAGAAGTTGGGGTCTGGGTGTCGAAGGCTGAAAGGAACGACGAGTTCGTCATGGTGTCTCTCACATCTGTTCATCGGATCAGGTGGACCATATTGTGTATGCAGACCATAGCAGCGCACGAGGTAAAACGGATCGCCCGTGATGGCGGCTTGAGCGAATGTTTGGTTAACGATTCGGTGACAGTGACCACGTGCCCGAATGGGTTTGGGGGAGCACCTGTCTGTCGGTTCGTCCAGACAGGTAGAACGTAAACCCATCAACGGGATAAACCTGCTCAAAGCAGTCGAATGGACTTCCATTAACCGAGAAGCTGACCCCGCGGATTCGTGCCACGAGGTCACGGCCGGTCAATGACAGGCTCTTTCGCTCTGCAGGAGTTGGCTTGATGATCTCCAGTTGCTGCTCTTCATAGGCATCAACGAGCCCGAATCGGTCACCGAGAAGTTGGTAGAGGGATCCGCCGTATCCGTCGAGTGCCTCGTCAAGCCCGGGCGTAAGGGTAACGGGTATGTAGGACGTTTCGTTGATCATTGGGCGATCAGCGATCACGCGGAGTCGCCGGATACACCAGACTTGTGTCTTTTTCGGCAAGGCGAGTGCGGTGGCTATGTCTGCCGAAGGAGTTCCCTGGCTGACATCGAGGAGTCGAGTGTCGATCCGTTGACGTTTGACTCCGGAGGTCAACGTTTCGAGCAGACCACCCGCAAGTGCGGGACTCGTCAAGATGCGTTCAGCTGCAACGAAAGTCCCCACCCCTTGGTGACGGCGGACCCGACCGGCACGTTCGAGCTCATCGAGGGCCCGACGTACTGAGATCAAACTGACGCCGGCAAGTTCGCTGAGTTCTTTGTTGGTCGGTAGCCGAGCGCCGGGCTGGAGTTTGTTGTCGTCAATCATCGCTTCGATCAGCGCCATCACCTGCTCGTACAGCAGTTGTTCACGGCGATCTTGCACCATAGGTTGCCCCTCAAACGTATGACTGACCCCCATCGCAGACGATAGTGCATGTGCGGTGATTGTGTATACGGATAACGGCGGCCTAGTCGCGGAATGTTCGCGAGTACCGGCAATCATGCCGGCTTACCCACACTGCCTCACCGTCGACGACCGGGCCGATGATGAGCCGTTCGGGGAGTCGAGGATCGCTTCCTTCCCGGAATACTCCGGGTTCGGTTTCGACGAGTTCGACAATGCCGGGTGCCTCGACGCCATTAGGAGCGACCAGCCAAAGTTTGCCGTCGGCTGCGGCGATTCGAAGATGGGTGAACCACGGGCTGAACGAACGGTAATGACCTACATATGAAGTCAGACGTTCATCGACGGTGCCATCGCTCCCGCGCGGCAACACGGGCCTAGGCACAACCGGGTAGGTCGGAACATGTGCAGGGGCTGTCGGCGTGCCCTTGACATCGTTGCGAAGCAGGTCGAACATCGCTCGGGCAAGCCACTGCGCGCCAGGGGCATCACCGGGTGCGTTGGTGAGAACGATGACGCCGAATCTGCGGGTTAGTTCACCAATCAAGAACGTTGAGTATCCGACCATGCCGCCACCGTGGGTAATGCATGGCTGATTAGCAATCTGCTCAATGTTGATGCCTAGGGCGTATTGCGATTGCCCTGGCGCGGGCTCCCCTCCGGGTGACGTCGGTGTGATCATCGCTTGATGTGATTGGCGAGAGATCACACGTTGGCCATCGAGTTCGCCACCATTGAGCAACATGGCCAGGTAGCGAGCCATGTCCCCTGCGGTGGAGGCGACATTGCCGTCTACGGCGGAGATTTCGAACCACGTGGCTGGTGCGAGCGGGTCTCCTGGCCTCCACGCTTCGTCCTCATGGACGGGTTGAGTTCCGATGGCCATTCGTGACCGATCGCTATCAGTGATTGTCGTGATCGTGTTGGGCATACCGACCATATCGAGGATGCGCTCCTTCATGAGCTGCGTGCAGGGCTTGCCTGTGACAGCCCCGATGACGACTCCCAGAGTCATGAATCCGACGTTCGAATAGTGGAAGATCGAATCAGGTGCTGAACCGGTGTGACTTGTTCGCAACGCGTGCACTTGGGCCAGTTCATCGGGCCAGGAATCCGATCCCATGATGAGTCCAGATGAATGATCAAGCAGGTGGCGCAGTGTGAAGGGTGGGTAGTCGCTTTGAACGTCGAACCAGGGGACGTGCTTTTCGACGGTGTCTGTAAGCGTCAATGCGCCGTCGTCAACGAGCGCCAGAACGGATAGTGCGGTGAATGACTTACTGATCGAACCAATCTCATAGAGATGGTCTGGACTAACCGGCACACGACGATGGGGATCTGCGAACCCAGCGCATAAAGTGTGAACGACCTGACCGTCCTTGACGATGCCGATGCTCACTCCGGGAGCCGCTGCGGCATCCACGAATGAGTTGGCCAAGTCACTCAGTGACGACGTTGTCGATGGATGCAAGGCTTCATCGGCTGCATGAGTGCTCATGAGCAGATCATGCCGGAATCACCTACCGAGGTGCACTACACCCGCTCTAGGCCAATTTGATTGAGGCGGTGAGATGTGCAGCTGTCAGAGCAGCGCCGGTCATCGTCTTGAGATTGCCAGCGTTGTCTTGGATGCGAACCCGCCAGATGTTCCACGTTCCCTTGGGGGACGTTGCAGGCATGAAGGAATGGATCCGCCATGCGCCATCGAACGAGGTTCCGCTATAACGGCAATGGTTGACTTCTGCGGCTACCGTGCACACGACATCCTTTGACGCAAACGTCATGAGCGGTGCAGTCGGCTTAGCGACAGATTTGTAGTCGATCCACATCTGCTTTACCCCAGAGATCGCATCTACGCCGCGGACTTTGACGACCGCATCGAAGCGATTGTTCTTCGCCTTCACAATCGGTGTTGACACGGTTAGCGCCGACACGGTTGGTCCATCGGTGTCACCGAGGCCGGTTTGTGTGAAGCTCGCTGACGCATTGGCCTGGGCCAGGTCCACGGCGATGTCATCAAGTCGGTTCTGTGCAGCATCAACCAAACTCAGATTCGTGAGTTCGTACGTTCCCTGTGCAGTCCAGCGCTTGACCAAGAAGTAAGCAAGGTATGTGCCATCAAGCTTAGTTCCGCTTTCCCGGCAAACGTAACCGTATGCCCCAGCCAAGGATGAAATCGTGCTGGGCGCAGGACATGTTCGTCCAGCGAAGGCTGAGGCCACAATTTCTGGTGCGACGTACTGTGTGACTCCATTGCTGACGATAGCCCGATGGAACGTAGCGCTGATCTGGTAAACGCCGGACTGATTGTCGGTGGCGTGAATGCGCAGCGCTACGATTGCGGCTTGCTGTGTCGATGTGGTGGTGGAGTTGACCATCGTTGTAGAGACGAGAAGCGGTGCGGCGCTATCGCCGGCTCCAAATTGCGTGAAACTCACGGACTGCTTTCGGTTCAGCAGGGTGGCGTAGTTCAGATCAAGAGTCTTGCCGAGGCTGTCACGAACTTCAACGCGATC
>JBAXUN010000066.1:0-13204 GCA_037129655.1 Actinomycetes bacterium | reverse complement strand
CACCGTCATGACGGAATCACCGACTGCCCCACGACGAATGAAGAGATCTATTACTTCCGGCTGGGCCGCGGCGACGGGCCGCACGGCGATCCCGCTGCCACCGGGCTCTTTCACGTGTACACGGTTGACGGTCGAGTCGATGAAACCGTGTCGTTACGCGACGGCGACATCTACCTCGTGCCCGAGGGATATCACGGGCCCACTGTTGCGCCGCCCGAATACCCCATGTACTTCCTGAATGTCCTCGCTGGTCCCGGCGAGGAACGCACCATGTCGTTCTGTGACGATCCCGATCATCATTGGATCCGCGACTCATGGATGTCACAAACCACCGATCCGCGTTGCCCGATGACTTCAGCGAAAGGCCGAGTCGGCTCATGACTACCGTGCGAATAACCTGTGCCGAAGCGATCGTTCGCTACCTCATCGCTCAACGCATTGAGATTGATGGCCAGGAACAGCCCTTGTTTCCGGGCGTGATGGGCATCTTCGGGCACGGAAACGTCACAAGCCTCGGACATTCGCTTGAACAACATCGTGATGAGATCCCGGTGTATCGAGGTCAAAACGAACAGGGGATGGGTCTGGCAGCGGCCGCATTCGCTAAGGCCACCCGACGTCGTCAAATCCTGATCTGCACATCATCAGTTGGCCCTGGTGCGACGAACATGGTCACGGCAGCGGGCGTGGCGATGGCTAACCGACTCCCCGTCCTTTTCATCAGCGGCGACACATTTAACTCACGGCTTCCCGACCCGGTACTTCAGCAGGTTGAGCACTTTGGGTCTCCATCAACCTCGGTAAACGACGCGTTTCGTCCAGTCGTGCGCTACTGGGATCGCATCACCGATCCAGCGCAAGTCCTGTCCTCGCTACCTCACCTCGTCGGCATGATGCTCGACCCCGCCGAGTGCGGTCCAGCCTTCCTCGGCTTACCGCAGGATGTTGCGGCGATGGCTTACGACTATCCAACAGAATTCTTCACCAAGCGGGTTCGAACCGTGCCGCGCTCACGAGCCGACGAAGAAGATCTAGCAACGGCCGCGCACCTCATTCGCAGTTCCAAGCGCCCGGTTGTGATTGCTGGCGGAGGGGTGCACTACTCGCTTGCCGAGCGAGTTCTTGCCGACGTTGCTCAGCGCCACGGCTTACCTGTTGTCGAAACGGTTGCTGGCAAATCGTCTCTGCTTGCAACACATCCGTCCTACTCCGGTCCACTCGGCGTCACCGGTGCCGCGGCGGCCAATGCTGTTGTTACGCAAGCAGATCTCGTGATCGCTGTTGGCACCCGACTTCAAGATTTCACCACCGGATCATGGACGCTGTTTTCCTCCGATACTCAATTCGTGAGTATCAATGCTGCGCGCTTTGACGCGTTAAAGCATGGTGCCGTCGCTGTCGTTGGTGACGCACGAGAGACGCTCGATGAGCTATCAACTCTGCTAAACGATTGGCACACCACCGACGAGTGGGCGGCACATGCGGCCACGTGCCGGATCGACCTTGATGAGTTCATCGCTGAACGCATCGCCGATGATGGTGCACTTCCGCTCAGCTATGCGCAGGTAGTCGGCGCGGTTCACCGAGCCGCAGCAGATGACGATTACGTCCTCACCGCCGCAGGCGGGCTACCAGGAGAGCTGAACATCAATTGGCGGAGTAAGGGTGTCGCCACCTTTGATTGTGAATACGGCTTTTCGTGCATGGGTTATGAGATTTCGGGTGCCTGGGGTGCCGCTATGGCAAGGCCCAACGTCCAAACCTTCGCACTGGTGGGGGATGGCTCCTACCTGATGATGAACAGCGACATCTACGCGTCGATCCTTTCCGGCCACAAGTTCATCCTCGTTGTGTGCGACAACGCGGGCTTCGCTGTAATTGAGCGTCTACAGGTTGGGCAAGGCGGAAACTCATACAACAACATGCTCCGAGACTCTGTCGGACCAGGTGCAGACGTGCGCGTTGACTTCCGAGCACACGCAGCCTCTCTCGGCGCTCACTCGGTCGACGTATCTACTCTGGACGAACTCGCGAATGCGCTAGCAACTGCACGCACTCACGATCGAACCAGCGTGATCGTTGTGAAGGTGCGCGAGAGCGACTGGACGGAGGGCGGCGCGTTCTGGCAGGTCGGGGTTCCCGAGGTTAGCGATCTAGAATCCGTGACCGCGGCGCGTGCTTTCATGGATGCTGGGCTCGAAGCCCAACGCCGCGGTATCTGACGTCGACTAATCCGGGCTAGGCACCGTGACATCGCGCACGAATGCTTCAAGCTCATTCGTCGCAGTGAGGAATTGCCGCAGCGTTCGGGCTGTCGCTCCGTAGCCGAGGAATTCGTCGACGGTCATCCCGTCGGGATCGTAAGCGCGACGGAAGTCAGGCAGGTTGTCGTAGAGCGCAGCAACAATTTTCGGATCCACAGGATCATCGATTTTGCTAACTGCTTCGATACCGCTGTTGTTGATGCGTTGCTGCCAGGCAAACGGTGGAGAGATGACGACGTTGCCGCCCACAAACTCACTCCAGTGCATGTGATTACGAAATGCAGCTGAAAGCAAGCGCGTGCGATACCCACGTTCGGTGAAGATCGCGTAAGCGCGCTTAAAGGCAGCAACTCCAGCCCACTCGTAGTAGCCCGGATCGATTGAGAGTTGGGCCTTCTCACCCACAACTTTCATCCAGTCATCGAGGCGTCCCACCATGATCGTGCACACAGGGCCCATGTTGCTGATCTCGAGGCCAGCCTCAACTCGCCGATCAAGACCTCGCTCAACTGCCTCGGCGACCGCGATCGTCTGCGGAACCGTGAATGAGACGGTCGCGTTAATCGAGACACCCCGATACGTCGCTTCCTCAATCGCGGCGACACCCGCGCTCGTGACGGGAAGCTTCACGATGATGTTCGGCGCTAACTGCGAAAACTCAACTGCTTGCGCAACCATCGCATCGACATCTCGGTGCAGTCGTGGATCTGTCTGCACGGAAAGTCGACCGTTTATCCCTTGATGCTCTTCGAAAGCCGGCATCAGGAGCTCGGCAGCGTGGACGGATAGTTCGCGAACCATTGCCCAGCCGATGTCGGAATCAGTGGCCGACGGATGTGCAGCGCTGTACTCGCTAATCCGTGTCCGCCAGAACCGCGAATCTGCCTGCAGCGCGGTAAGGGCGATGACCGGATTGCAGGTAGCCCCAACGGCACCCCACATGAGCGCAGCGCCCAGCTCGTTCGGATCTGCTGAGTCGTTCCACAAGCAGGTCTTGGTCTCGGCACTCATCACGAGAAACGGCGAGGTCGCCATCTAGATCACCTCATCACGACGGATCATGCAAAACCCGTCGATCAACATCGGTCGCTGATGGATAAATCGGAGCCGGGAAATCACTCACGATGTCTATAGCTCGGCCTTCACGCGCTGACTGCTGTGCGGCCAACATGATCTCGAGGACGTGGTACGAGTGCTCGGGGCGAGTGATCGTTGGCACATCGTGTTGGATCGAATCGATGAGGTGATTGATGCCGTCAGCCCACGGCCAATTCGGCGCTGTCTCATCGAAGGATTCCCAGCAGTTGGCCTCGTTACGCCACTGCTCGAATCCCCTTGGCGCCCAATCGTCTCCGAACATGTTCATCGATCCTTCAAGCCCGAACAGTTCGATGGCAGGCGCGTGGCCATACTTCTGAATTGTGAACCCGGTCGTCACCGAGCCATAGACCTCATTGCCAAAGTCCATGAGCACATGAGCATTGTCATCAACTTCGACCTTCGTCATCTCACCATCGACGACGCGCTCCTTGATTGCGGTTCCGACTAACGCGGTCACTCGCTTCACCGGGCCAAGGAAACCGCACAGGCTCGTGAAGTTGTAGCAACCGAGATCAAACAACGCGCCGCCGCCCTGCTTGTAAAACCATTGACCCCACCACGGGCCCGCCCATCCGTAAAGTGCGCGGGCAAGCTTCACGTCACCGATCGCGCCGGCTTGAAGATGGTCGTACATGGTTCGGTACGTGGGGGAGAGCAGCACGTGCGGCGCGCACACCATCCGACGATCACTGTTGTGGCTCAGCTCCACCAGTCGCGCCGCCTGATCCAAGGTGGTCGCCATCGGCTTTTCAACGAGAAGGTGTTTGCCGGATTCGTATGCGGCAATAGCCAGATCACCGTGCTCCTGCATGCTCGTCAGAACAACGACAGCATCGATATCTGAACGAGCAATCAACGCGTCGGCGGAAGAGCTGGGCGACGACACTCCAAAGCGAGCAGCGTGAAGATCTTGGCGCTCAGGGACGATGTCATAAACATCTACGACGTCAGCTCGTCCATCGCGTACCTGTTCGGCAAGCAGTTTGCCGTACTTGTCGAAAACGCTTCCCAAGCCGATGACGCCGATACGAACGGGATTCACGGTCTCAAGACACTCCTTTGGATGATGAGCACGACGTCAGTCCTTGGTAGCCCCAGAGAGCACCCCACGGGTGAATGAGCGCTGAAGCAAGATGTAAATCAGCACCACGGGCGCGATGGTGATCAGCGCACCTGCTGCGAGGTACGTGTAGTCCGTCGTGTGCTGGCCTTGGAAGTAAACAAGACTGATCGGGGCCGTCTGGATCTCTGAGCCAGCGAGCATGACGAGCGGAAGCAAGAAGTCATTCCAGTTCCACACGAAGAACAGCACGCCGAGAGTCAGCAACTGGGGCCTTGCCAGTGGTAACAAGATGCGGGTCAACGTCTGCCACGAGTTCGCGCCGTCAAGTCGCGACGCTTCGGTGAGCGAACGATCCACTCCCATGAAGAATGCGCGCATCCAAAATGCACCGAAGGCGACGGAGAATCCGATGTCGGGCAGGATCACCGACCAGTAGTTGTCGGCCAGGCCGAACTTCCGCATATCAAAGTAGAGCGGGATGATCATTGCCTCGAGCGGAATCAACAAGCCGAAGACGAACAGCAGGAAGATCGCTGATCGTCCAGGAAAGTGTGCGAGTGCGAGGGCGTAACCGGCAGGAACAGATAACACGACAGAGACGACGACGATCGTCACCGTGATGATCGTGCTGGCCTTCATGGACGCACCGAAACTGGCGATGTTCCACACGTCTCCGAAGTTGCCGAAATGTGTTGCCTGACTGATGTCGAGAGTTGGAGCTATCTGGCCCGGTTCACCAAGTGCCAAGATCACCACACCGACGAATGGGGCTAGCGCAGCGATCGCAGCGATCGTGAGAAATACGTATCCCAAGACTTGGTCACGGCGGCTGATCATGACGAGGTACCGCCAATGCGTGCGATGACGTAGTTGATGAGCGCGATCATGACGGCCAAGACAAAGCCAATGGCCGCTGCCCCTCCGAGAGAGCCCACGATGAATGCCTGCTGATACACCAGATACGACGGAACAATCGTTGAGGTGCCGGGGCCACCTGAGGTCATGACGTAGATGATGTCGAAATTCCTCAGGGCCGCCGTGACGGTAAGGACTAGGACGACGGCGATTTCATAGCGCAAACCGGGAAGCGTGACGGCCCAAAATTCCCACCAGGCCCCCGCCCCATCGATGCGCGCCGCTTCATAAAGAGATGTGGGAATCTTCTGAACTCCTGCCAGAAGAAGGACCAGAACCAGACCGCTCATCACCCAGGTGCCGACCATGCCGACGGCGGGCAAAGCGAACGTGAAGTCTCCCAACCATGGCCGGGTTAGCGCTCCGAGCCCGATGGCGGTCAACCCTGAGTTGATTGGCCCATCGGGTGAAAGCAACCACCGCCAAATCACCGCGACTGCAGTGGGGGCCACGATGTAGGGGAGGAACAATGCAGTGCGATAGAACGTCAATCCCCGAATCTTGCTGCGGTTCATGATGGATACCAGCAGTAGTGCGAGAAGAAGTGGGATAAGTGCGTAGAAGATGATCAGCACAATCGAGTGCACAAAGGAACTGCGGAAGACAGGGCTCTTCCAAATGTCCTTGTAGTTGTCGAGCCCCACAAACTCTTGCGGCCCAATCCCATCCCACGAGAAGAACGACAAGAAGATGGTGTGGATGAACGGCGCCAAGACGAAGAGCACGTACATCACGAGCGCAGGTAGGACGTAAACGTAGCCAACCTTGCGCGGCTCACCCGGCGCGACGGAGGAGGGAGACGTCCGAGGACGTCCCCCTCCAACCGGCGTATTCGCTAGTGCTGCTTCAGTACTCATGTTGTGACGAACTAGCCACCCATGCGCTTTGTGGTGAAGGCGCCGTAGTCATCCTGAAGAGCCTTCACGAACTCTTCGGGTGTCATCTGTCCGGCTTCGAGCGATTGAGCTGACTTGGAAATGGTGTCGTACCACGTCGGGGTCGCCCAGTCTGGGAATGGGAGGGTCGTGCCGTCCTTGGCCAGCGACGACCACTTCGTGATTGCGTCGGCTGAGACGCCGGTGATCTTGTTGTCGGCAACCAACTGCGTCTCGGTGCCTGAGACCGAGGCCGGAACCTGACCATTGGCTACCCAAGCGGCGTTGTTCGCGGGATCGGTGATGAAGTTGATGTACTCCGCAGCCAGATCAGGATGTGCTGCCTTGGCCGGGATCGACCACGGCAGGTCACCGGTAGCGATCGATGCTGTCGTGCCCGCGGTTCCAGTCGGGAATGGCACCAACGTGAATCCAGCCGGGTTGTCCGCAGCGAAGACGTTCCACGATCCATTGAGCGTGAATAGTCCATCGCCCTTCGCGAACTTGCCAACTGCGTCGTTACCGCTGAAGGCAGCTGAACCCTTGGAGAAGTAGCCGGCGTCGGCCCACTTCTTCATGGTCTGCGCTGCACCAAGAACCTCGGGTGGCAAAGTCGCACTCGTTCCGTTGACGATGTCCGTCAACATCTGCGGCGATCCCTGCGCCATGATGAGGTTGGCGATGAGCCAGATCGGCGTACCGCCGTCGCTTGTTCCGTACACCAGTGGAGTGACGCCGCCATCCTTGGCCTTGGCCAAGTCGGCTTCCAAATCCGCAAGAGTTGCAGGCGGTGCAGTGATGCCCAGCTTCTTGGCGTTATCCAAGTTCATGAACAAGCCGACCCACGCGCCGGTGGCGGCAACGCCGTAGAGCGAGCCGCTGCCCATCGACTTGCCATCTGGGCTGAAGGCGCCATCAAGATTCAGCAGCGCTGCGGACTGGCGACTTGCCCAGTTGTACTTGGTGGATGAGTCGTCCAAGCTCTTGACGAGCTGATCGGTAACCAGCTGGCCGAGCGAGCCGTAGCCCTGGTTGACCTGCGTAACGTCTGGGACGTTGCTACCTGACAACTGGAGCTTCAACGTGTTGACCAGGTCATTGAAGTTCTTGACCGTGAACTTCACTGTCACACCAGGATGCGCAGCTTCGAACGCTGTGTTCTGGGCGGCGTAACCCTTAAGCAGCGCATCCGAACCACCGTCACCGCTTTGCACCCAAAGGGTGACCGGTTCAGCGGCAGCAGAACTGGACGCACTCGTCGACGCAGAGGGAGTAGTCGTTCCCCCAGAACTACTGCATGCGGCCAGTGCCAATGCAGGAACGGTTAGACCGGCGACGATTGCCAGTCGTGACCTGAGACGAGAACGTGGCTCTCGCTTTCGTACCTGAGCGGATGTATTACTCATTGCCGAACCTCTCTTCGATGGTGTGGCGTAACTGTTTTCGGACTCACATTCGTTATTCGGAATCGAACTGTTCCTTCATCGCTGAAGCATCTGCGTAAAGCGAGGGCCGAGAACAGTCGCTTAGGACTGTCGCGGGCCAATCACTCTCGTACGTGGACGCAACGGCAAGCCGTTTCACTGCCATAGTCTTCGCTGATCCGGGAGCGACGAGAACGACTCGTCGGGAAAGTTCTCGAATCGTTGCAATTCCTACGCTTATCCCGTGGTGGGGAACGTCCGCAAGGCTTGCGAAATCTGGAAACGTGCCTAGGTTGTCGGATCTCGTCGTGTCCGCGAGGTCGATAATTCGGGTGCGGGAATCGGCCGAGGTACCAGGTGGATTGAATGCCACGTGCCCGTCGGAATCACCACTCGCCAGAATGAACAGGTCGATGCCGCCAGAATCTGAGATCTGCTGGTCGTAAACCTCGGGTGACGCCGGGTTCGGAAACCACACATTGTCAGGATGGATGCCACCGCCGGAAGGTGCGGCAGCATTCAAAGGATTGACGATCACGTCATGTGCGAACCGTGCCACGCTGAAGTGTGCGTCTGGAGACACGGCAGCGAAAACCCCGTCGGCGTCCTGAACCACGTAGTCATCCATCATCACGATGGTGAGATGGCTCAATGTGATGTTGCGCTCTGCCACGATCTCGACAAGCGCCTCATATGTCGTGCGTGGACTCCGACCGCCTGGGCAACCCAGCAGGTATCGACGACCATCCGCACCCGCCGACTCGATCCCATCGGCGATTTCACCTGCCAACGCACGACCGAGCTCCCGTGCATCAGAAAAGACAACCAACTCAGGCTTCATCGGCACCTGACCCGGGGGAGACGCGGTGGACAAGGTCGCTCAACCAAACCCGGTTGGCTTCTTGCTCAGCCGCGACGACGGGGTACTCGGCGAGTGAGGTTGGACGACGATCCTGTTCGACGACGAGCCATCCGTCGTAGCCCCCGCCGATGAGAGACTCGACGAACGTGGCGATGTCGACATCACCACGGCCGAGTGGAGTACAAACTCCCGACCACCACTCGTCGAAATCTGTTCTGCGTTCACTCTTAGCCGCATCAATGACCTGCATGTCAACGTCTTTGATATGAACATGACGGATGCGATCCTTCCAAGCAGACAGACACTCCGTTGGATCGGCTCCGGCCAACTTCATGTGACCGATGTCAAGGGTGAGATTCATGTCCGTTGTATCAAGCAGACGTTGGACCTCCCACGGTGATTCCACATAGGTGCTGATGTGAGGGTGGAATGCGCACTCAAGTCCGAACGAGGCTGCAATCGCAATCGCTTCCTGAACCCGCGGGATCACCACGGCCCACGTGTCATCACTCAGGGCCAGTGATCGGTCGTCCCATGATCGAGCCGGATTGAGTAGGAGGTCAGGAGATCCTTCGTCAGCCAGAATGGCCAGACCACCACCACAGGCAACCAACTCGGCGCACGTTGTCTTCATGCGTTCTAGGTCATCAGACACCGTTGCATCATCGAGAGCGAAATGAACCGGTACGTAACTGCCGACGGCGGATAATCCTGCAGCGGCGAAAGCTTCCGCGGTCTGCGTTGGTGTTCCAAAGAATCCCGGGGGACCAAGTTCGCTGCCCTGATAGCCAGCAGCGGCGATGCTCGTCAGCAAATCCGTCGGCGATGCGCCATCGATCGTCGTGCCGAAGACGCCATAGCTGACGGGTGCGTTGCCAAGTCTGATCATGCCGATGTCCCGGCCGGATCGTTCGCGACTTCGGCAACGGTGTGCACACCCTCACGGGCGCCGGCGGCAATCACCAAGCGCTGCAAGCAAGCGACATCGTCAATCGATCCGGCCACATGGGATACGACGGATTCTCCGTCTCGAACACATCGCGCAAACGCTTCGAGTTCAGCAACGAACGCTGTCCGGTGGCTTGAGAAGTACTCCGCATTGAGTCGTTCATCACCGGAAAGCCGCTCAACCCGAAGGAATGCCCGATGCGCCGGGAGGTATGGCCCAGGCATTGCAAGCTGCAAGCGACCGGCACTTGCAAACACAGTCACGTCTTCGGTGTACTCCGGATAGTCGGGAACCCAGTTCCAACACAGTTGCATTTGCGCGCCGTTAGGCAACTTGCCAACGGCAAGGATGCGAGGCGGCCCGTCTGGATCCGGATCTCCGAGCAGCGGATCCACGCTCACGAAATCGAACTCCTCTGGAAGCCCAAAGTTCAACGCTCGCAGCAATGCCATTTGATGTACGACTGAACCAAGCAGGACATTTTCGTAGAGAGCCTTGATGCCCGGCGCCGAGTCACCTAAGGCCTCGATCAATCGATCGGCGGAGTATTGAACGCCACGATCGAGCAGAGCTGGATCAGGATTGACTGACGGGAGCAAGGAGACGTGTTCGAACTGACACTCGTCGGTTGGATGCAGGACTGTAATCCGAACGACTCGAATCGTGCCGAGTTCACTGAGCTCCTGCCGAGTTCGTTCGATGATCGGGTCGTACATCTTCATGTAGCCGACCTGGATCACGCGTCCGCTCGCGCGCGCCGCGTCTTCAATTCGCTGCGATTCAGCAATGGAGTAGGCCAGTGGCTTTTCGCTCATGACATGTTTGCCCGCGTTAAGCGCCGCGATCGCTACGTCGCCATGACTACCTGGGGTGAGAATGAAAACCGCGTCGACGTCCGGATCAGCGACGAGTTCTGTCCAGTCCGCACTCGTACGCACCTGGCCCGGTAGTCCGTCTGCGACAGCCACCGCGCGGTCGAGTGATACGTCGCAGACATGCACGACCTGGTAGGTATCACGAAGGGTGGCCAGATTGGGAAGGTGCACGCCCTGGGCAATGAGACCGAGGCCCACAATTCCCACACGAATTGGCGGTTGCGCTGCCATCTCACCGTCCCAAGGCTGAAATCGTTGATCTTCTCTGCGGATCATTCCTAACTGGTACGTCTACGTCAACCACTTTCGCGAAACAGAACCAGATGGATATAGTGGTGTTCCATGGCAACCAGTACTTTTGATGCTCCGCTGAGCAGAAATCCCGTGCTGTCTGCCTACCGAACCCTTCAGGACTTGATCCGCGCCGGGCGATGGCCACAGGGTGGTCGGCTTCCGGGCGAGCGAGCGCTGTCCGAAGAACTCGGCATCAGCAGAGCCGCACTTCGCCGAGCACTGATCGAATTGGCGGACGCGGGCCTTTTAGAGTCAGCACCGAATCGTGGCTGGTTCGTCACCAATGGGCGTTTGAGTGAAGGTTCCAACGCTCTTCGCAGTTTTTCTGAGGCAGCGCGCGAGCGCGGACTGACGCCCGGATCGATAGTGCTCACACAGCGGCTACGCCCGGCCACCATTGACGAAGCCGAACATATGGGGCTCGCGCCCGCGTCTGACGTCGTTGAGATCGAGCGGCTTCGACTGTTGGATGACGTACCCATTGCCCTGCAGTCGATCTGCTTTCCGAGTAAGGCCGTCCCGGGGCTTGAGTCGATCGACCTGTCGGACGCGTCGATGTTCGACATTCTTAGCGAATCATTCGATCTGGTTCCCGGCAGATGTGACTACACCTTGCAAGCGGACGGTGCGAACGAACACGTCGCTGAGGTGCTTCGCCTGCCTATCGGTGCGCCGGTACTCGTTGGCTACGAGATCACCGTCGACTCGTCGGAGCGAGTCATTTCCGCAGGGCGCATTACCTACCGTGGCGACGCGTATCGCTTCACCACGTCATTGTTTCGAAACTAACGATCCACTTCATCAATAACCGAAGGGTTCATCATGGCGCGTCGGGCAACACCGCGACCGGAGTACGACCAACCCACCGTATTGCGACCACCGAACGTGATCCATCACCTCTGGGGTGACGATGAGTCAGGCTTTGTTGGTGACGAGGTTTTGTTGTCATCGGGCACACTGCATGCCTTGATCTTCACGCTGCCCGTTGGCGGCAGCTTCGGCCATTCCGAAGACAACAGAACGGTTTTCGCAGCAGACGAGGTCTACCTTGTTTTGAGCGGCACCATTGCCATGGTGAACCCGAAGACGGGCGAAGTCCGGCGAGCTGTTGCCGGCGAATACGTATTCTTCAGGCGGGATACGTGGCATCACGGGATCAACTGGGGAACCGAGCCTGTGCGCGTGCTTGAGTTCTTTTCGCCACCTCCGTCCACCGGCTCATCGTCCGCTTACTCCAAAACAGTTGAGTACCTCGAGCACTCGCTCTACGGCGAACCAGACGTCATCGGAAACTGGCCGATGGATCGCGATCGCATTGAGGCTGCGGCGACGCTGCATCACATCCGCAGTGCTGATCTCCGCTATCGGGCCGAAGGTAATCTGCAAGTGGGCATCGTGTGTTCAACCGAGCATTTGACGGTGATCGAGGCAACTCTGCTGCCCGGTAATCGCAGCGGCGAACGTCGACATGACGGTGACGCGTTTCTGCATGTGCTCGATGGAGTCGTGCACGTCAATACGCCCGACAGTGAATCGTCCAACTGGCATCTAGTAAGCGCCGGCGAATCAATGGTCATCCCGCAGGGACACGTCTATCGGCTCATGAATCAAAGTGCAGCACCTACCCGTGTGACAATCGGAAGCGCGCCGAGTTACCTCGTCGGCTAACGGGCAGTTGCGATCGCTAGAACAGTCGAACGGATTCTTGACGTGGCCCTTGTTGGAGTGAAACACACGCTTGGTGTCGACATCGGTGGCACCAAAGTGTCGGCCGTGGTTTGTGATCCTGAGGGTCGAGTGGTTTTGCGGGATCGGGAGCCGACATTCGTTGATGGCCAACGCGATCCGGGGCTAGCGATCAGCTTCCGCGTGGCCAGTGGGCTCTTTGAGAAGGCGCAGGCCGGTGGCCTTGAGATCGACGGCGTTGGCGTTGGAGTGCCTGAATACGTAACGACCGATGGAGTTCTGTCCAGTAGAGAAGTGATGGAGTGGACCACCCAGCCGTCGGAATTGTTCGCACCTCTCGGACGAGTCACGATCGAGAGCGACGTCCGTTGCGGAGCCTTTGCTGAGGCGCGTATTGGCGCCGGACGCGGCCTCACGAGTTTCATGTACGTGTCAGTGGGCACCGGACTGTCTTCCACTTTCGTGGTCAATGGCCAGACGTGGGCAGGTCAGCGGGGTGAAGCGATTGCCTTTGGTGAGATACCGGTCGAGGGCTTGATGAGTAGCGACTCGGTGAATCTGGAGTCGTACTCTTCGGGTGCCGGAATGGCTGAACGGTACCGAGAAGCAACCGGTGCGGATCCAGAGACTGCCGTCGCCATCCTCGCGGAGCAGGGCGACGACGTTGCCTACGAAATCGCGATGTCATCGGCGCTTGCGTTGGGCCGCGCGCTGAGTCTTGTGGCACGAGTGCTTGACCCAGCGGCGTTTGTTCTTGGCGGCGGTCTTGGCGCGTCAACCGGTCTCTGGTGGACGACATTGGCGCAGGAGTTCGAAGCCCGCTCGACAAGCCGACCCAACCCGCCCAGGCTGATACGTGCACAGCTTGGCGAAGATTCCGGTGCAGTCGGCGCCGC
>JBAXUN010000065.1:0-13345 GCA_037129655.1 Actinomycetes bacterium | reverse complement strand
AGCGAGACAGGACCGCAATCTACGGCCGGCCCGCCAACGCAGGTGGGCGGCGAGATGGGTACGCAGTCAACTGCTGGCCCACATTCGGTGGGCGGCGAGACGGGTACGCAGTCAACTGCTGGCCCACATTCAACGGGTGCGTTGGTAATCGTTGCCGAGGGTGCAGTTGGTGCTGCGGTAGGTGCGGCCGGTGGGACGATGCCAGCGGGGTCCGGAGCTGCCGTCGTACCCATCGCGAGTCCGGTTCCGGCGCCCGGCGCTGTATTGGAAACAGACCCTGAAGCGACTGATACCGAGCCATCCGCACAAGCCACTCCGGAGTTGCCATCGGCTGAATCAATGTCGAGGTAAACACCGGCGCACGGGCCCGTCTCACGCGCATAAGCCCATTCGCCGTTTTCACGGACTCGAAGGGTCGAGGTGCTGCTGGAAACCTCCCAGCCATGTGCGTGCTTGATTGGCGCGTTGGTTAGGCCAAGACTCGTAGCAAGTTCGCTCACTTGAGCTTCGGCAGCGGCCGTCGAGTCGTACCGCAAAACTGGGCCGCTTGCCGGTGTCACGGGGTCCGTGCCGTTGAAGACCCAGCCCTGCGCTGCGATCTTGGAATCCATAGCTGCTGGGGCACCGAGAGCTTGTGACGACTGACCGATGTGCAGGACGGGAAGTTGGTCGCCGGAACTGGCCTTCTGGGTGCCACAGGCGGTTAACGCGAGCAAACACCCCAGGCCAACGGCGACAACGCCGCGAAGTTGGTGCTGCGGGTGTAAACGATGTGACTCGCGCTGATGCTTCATAGAACTGACGGTACGTGCCATGACGACCTCCGGAAGGTGAACGATGCTCGCTGCGTTTGTCGTGTCATCGGTCGGACGCATGGTTTGTACCTCTGGTTCCGTGGCCCTGCACGAATATGTGCCAGCCAGCCCACTACAGTCAATCTACTCGCCGATATCTGTTTGAGATATGGGTAAAACGGACGAATCGCACCACGTGATGGAGAAACAATCGTGCGCGTATGTGTCACTGGATCAATTGCTACCGACCACCTCATGACCTTCCCTGGCAAATTCTCAGACTCGATCGTCGCTGAGAAGCTCGACCGAATTTCACTGTCGTTTCTTGTCGACGAGTTAGATGTTCGGCGGGGTGGGGTTGCGGCAAACATCGCCTTCGGAATGGGCGTTCTCGGATTGAATCCGGTGCTCGTGGCGGCCGTGGGTCAGGACTTTGCGGACTATCGCTCATGGCTTGAACGCCATGGGGTCGACACCACATCGGTGCGCGTATCGGAGGTTCGTCACACGGCGCGTTTTGTCTGCACGACCGATACCGAGCAGTGTCAGATTGCGTCGTTCTATCCGGGCGCGATGACCGAGGCGCGAGAGATCGAGTTGGGCCCGGTAGCCGATCGGGTGGGTGGGCTCGACCTCGTTCTCATCGGCGCAAACGATCCCGAAGCTATGGCTCGCCACACTGATGAATGCCGATTCCGCGGCATTCGCTTTATCGCTGATCCCAGCCAACAACTTGCTCGACTTGATGGTGATGAGATCAAGCAACTCATCGAAGGTGCGGCCTATCTCTTCTGCAACGATTACGAGGCCGGACTCATCGAGCAAAAGACCGGCTGGTCGTCCAGTGAGGTCCTCGATCACGTTCGTGTTCGGGTTACGACCTTGGGTAAGGACGGTTCGCGCATTGAGGCCAACGGCATGGCCACAATTGAGGTGGGCTGTCCGCCTGAAGAACGCAAAGCCGATCCAACGGGAGTTGGCGACGCATTCCGAGCCGGATTCTTCGCGGGCCTAGCATGGGACCTGTCGTACGAACGCAGCGCACAAATCGGGTCGCTGCTAGCTACGTACGTCATTGAGACTGTTGGCACCCAGGAATACGAACTTGCTCAGCGCCACTTCCTGACTCGCTTCAGTGAGACATATGGTCAGGAGGCAGCCGCGCAGGTTGCCGCCCACATTCGTTGCCCGCGTCCATAGTCACGTCGTATCGGTTTAGCCATGCCCCGTCGCGAACCACCAGAGTCGCAATGGGGCTTGCCCGATCCATCCGCCGCCGAGCCGGGTGCGGAAATCCTCGGGGTCGGGGCTGATCTCGAGCCTGGGACGCTACTCGATGCGTATCGATCTGGGATGTTCCCGATGCCGGTCGAGCGCAATGGCCCGATCGGTTGGTGGTCGCCTGATCCGCGCGGAATCATGCCATTGGGTGGACTTCGCGTGTCGGCGTCACTTCGTAAATCGGCACGTAAGTTTGTGACAACAATCGACCAGGATTTTTCAGCCGTAATCGGGTTATGTGCCGATCCGAGCCGCCCGCACGGGTGGATCGATGGCGCAGTGATTGAGGCGTATGAAGAGTTGTATCGACTCGGCTACGCGCACTCGGTCGAGACTCGCACACCGGACGGAGATCTAGTGGGTGGGCTCTATGGAATCGAAATAGATGGCCTGTTCGCAGGGGAGTCGATGTTTAGCCTCGAGCGCGATGCTTCGAAGGTGGCACTGATGAGACTGGTTGACTTACTTCGCGCAGCACCTCAGGTGGAACGCCGACTCTTGGATGTTCAGTGGCGAACGGATCATCTTGCGACGCTTGGAGTTATCGAGATCCCGCGCAGTCGCTATCTCGAACTTCTTCAGGCGACGCGCGGTGTTGAACCGGTGTTCGAGGTGCCAGCTGATCTTTAGAGAATTTCAGGGCTCATTGTCGGGAGCGGGAGCCACAAGAAATGCCTGGCCCTGATCGTCATTGGCGATACCTGTCCACACCAGGACCCGTGACCGCATAGCGCACCACGCAGGAACGTCGCTCATGGCCGCTGGATCATCGGCCAGGAGCAGGATGGTTGCCTCGGGGGATTGCTTGCTTGCCCGTGCCAACGCGATGATCGGCATCGGGCACAGTGCGCCTCGTTCGTCGAGCAACAGGTCGTAGGGTGCTGGAACGGTCATAGGTCGCCCGCACCAAGTGATTCACGCACGCGGGCGACGATCCCCGGTAGCACGGCGGCGAACCGATCGACATCGGATTGAGCCGCGCCAGGTGGTAGCGAAATGCGCAGGTTGCCATGAGTCAGCGCACCCATGGCAACGAGCACGTGCGAGGGCGTCAGTGCATCGGCCACACATGACGACCCAGAGGAAACGGCGAATCCCTCTCGATCGAGATCTTCGAGCAGTGCTTCACCCGCCACGTAGGCCATGGAGAGTGTGACGATGTGGGGGAGTCGGTCGGTCGGGTGTCCAAGAACGACGGCATCGGGAATCCGGGCTGGCAGGACGCTGCGCAGGCCCTCGGTTAGGGAGCGAAGGCGTGCTGACTCGGTTTGTCGTTCGGCCTCAGCCTCTTCCAGTGCCACCGCTGCGGCAACGATATTCGGGATTGCCGCGAAGCCGGGAATTCGTCCCCCTTCGTGCGGGTCGTCCGGCAGTGGTGATCGCCAACGTGCAGTGTTTCGAACCGCGAGAATGCCAACACCTGCAGGCCCTCCCCATTTGTGGGCGCTCGCAGTCAGGATGCTCCAGCCGGTGGGGCAATCATCCCTGCCCAGTGTTTGGGCAGCATCCACGATCAGCGGGATATCGCGATCGGCGAGCAGGCTCGCGATCGCACCGATGGGTTGGCGAGTGCCGACCTCATGATTTGCCGATTGCACAGCCACGAATGCGGTATTCCCCGCGCTGATCTGCGTCTCGACTGAGCCAGGGTGCACCGCGCCGAACTCGTCGACCCGAATTGTTTCCACCATGGCATCGGCAACTGCCCTGGCCGCGTGCAGAACGCAACTGTGTTCCACGGCGGATACCAGCAGTCTGCGGCCTTGCCGTTGGCGCCCTTTGGCAAGCCCCATGACGGCAATCTGAGCAGCTTGGGTACCCGATGTGGCGAAACTCACTTCGTCGGGTCGGGCCCCGATAATCCCCGCCACAGTCTCTCGGGCACCGTCTAACAGGCGTCGTGCCTGCCTCGCGGAGTGGTAACGCCTATGTGGATCGGCAAATCCCTGATCGAGCGCAGCCAGTAGGGCTTGGCGCGCTTGGGGACGCATGGGCAACGTGCTGGCGGCATCGAAGTACCCTCCGGGAGCAAGCGGGGGAGAAGACATGCCAGACCCGTCGGCGGACAAATTCGAAGGCGCCACGAGATGACGTTATCGCCCCACCCTGACGAGCCGTGCGCGGATCCCTGCGTTAGTCTCTGACGGTAAGACGTCACCAGATCGCACCGCCTCGTTCCTACCGATTTCGGTGGGCTTTTCGATGTGATCGCAACGCTATGTGGGAAGGCGATCAGTGAGCCCGTCTCCGCGCTCCAACCGGGCCCGGCATGTTGTGGGTGTTGCGAGTGCAGCAGCCCTCACCATCGGTTTGTCCGGTTGTTCATCTGAAACCGAGTTGGGTCGTTTGGGCTTCCCTGAGCCGGCGACCGAGCAGGGGCCGATCATGCTTGCCTTCTGGCAGAACGCATGGATCGCCGCCTTCGCAGTTGGCGTATTGACGTGGGGCCTGATCATCTGGGCGATCATCGTGTACCGCCGTCGAAGTGCCGAGGGCGCTCCCTTACAGGTTCGCTACAACTTGCCCCTGGAAATCATGTACACGGTCGTCCCAGCCGTGATGATCTTTGGACTTTTCTTCTTCACTGCGCGCGATCAAGCAGAGTTGACCAAGCTCACGGACAACACTCCGAATGTGGTGAACGTCGTCGGTTTCAAGTGGAATTGGGGCTTTAACTACATCACAGACAATGCGTATCAGACAGGCACGCCTCGCGAACCGGCTGAATTGTGGCTACCGGTCAATGAGCGCACGCGGTTCAAGTTGACCTCACCTGATGTCATCCACTCGTTCTGGGTACCGGCCTTCTTGTTCAAGATGGACGTCGTCCCGGGTCGCGAAAATCAGTTCGAGCTGACACCGAACAAGATCGGCGTCTTCCAAGGCAAGTGTGCAGAACTGTGCGGCACGTACCACTCGCAAATGCTGTTCACCGTCCACGTTGTTAACAAAGCCGATTACGACGCACATATGGCGGCTTTGAAGGCACAGGGTCAGTCGGGGCTTCTCGAGACCGGCACAATCGTCACGACAGGAGTACCCGAATGACACTACTGACCGATCGCCCTATTGAGTACGCGCCCGATCGTGACGGTGTCCAAGCGCCAACGGCCGATCGTCGCCGCTTCGGTCGCACCCTGGTCAAGTGGATCACCTCCACCGACCACAAGGTCATCGGAAACCTGTACCTGATCACGTCGTTTGGCTTCTTCCTGTTTGGCGGTGTGCTCGCTCTGGGGATCCGTGCCGAGCTTGCTCAGCCAGGGCTGCAGTTCTTCTCAAATGAGCAGTACAACCAGTTGTTCACGATGCACGGTTCGATCATGTTGCTGCTGTTCGCAACCCCGCTATTTGCCGGCTTTGCCAACGCGATCATGCCCCTGCAGATCGGTGCACCTGACGTAGCCTTCCCGCGTCTGAACATGTTGGCGTACTGGTTCTTCTTCTTCGGCGGATTGATTGTTTGCCTCGGGTTCCTGACCCCAGGAGGTGCAGCTTCATTCGGCTGGTTCGCGTACTCACCGTTGTCGAATGCGATCAACAGCCCCAACATCGGCAGCGACCTGTGGATCATGGGATTCACCCTTGGCGGCCTTGGCTCAATCCTCGGTGCGGTCAACTTCGTCACGACGATCTTCTGCATGCGCGCCCCGGGTATGACCATGTTCCGGATGCCGATCTTCACGTGGAACGTGTTGCTTACTAGCGTCCTGGTATTGATGGCCTTCCCAGTCTTGGCCGCGGCGTTCATTGTTCTCGAAAGCGATCGAAAGTTTGGCACGCAGGTGTTCGACGCGGCGAACGGTGGTGCCATCTTGTGGCAGCACCTGTTCTGGTTCTTCGGACATCCCGAGGTATACATCCTCGCTCTGCCGTTCTTCGGTATCGCTACAGAGATCCTGCCCGTTTTCAGCCGCAAGCCGCTGTTTGGATATAAGGGTCTTGTCTTCGCGACGATCGCGATTGCGGCTCTGTCCGTTGCGGTATGGGCACACCACATGTACGTAACCGGGGCAGTGAACCTGCCGTTCTTCGCGTTCATGACGATGCTGATCGCTGTTCCAACCGGCGTGAAGTTCTTCAACTGGATTGGAACTATGTGGCGCGGGCAGGTGTCTTTCGAGACACCGATGCTGTGGACGATTGGCTTCCTGGTCACCTTCTTGTTCGGCGGTCTAACCGGCATCCTGCTTTCTGCGCCACCGATCGACTTCCAAGTTTCTGACTCGTACTTCGTGGTGGCTCACTTCCACTACGTCGTGTTCGGAACGGTTGTATTCGCGATGTTCGCTGGCTTCTACTTCTGGTGGCCAAAGTTGACTGGTCGAATGCTTGATGAGCGCCTCGGCAAGATCCACTTCTGGTTGCTGTTCATTGGTTTCCACACGACGTTCTTGGTGCAGCACTGGCTCGGAGCACAGGGCATGCCGCGTCGCTACGCTGACTACTTGGTGTCAGATGGCTTCACGACTCTGAACGTGGTCTCAAGCGTTGGCGCCGTGATCTTGGGTATGTCGACCCTGCCGTTCTTCTTAAACGTCTACCGGACGACTAAATACGCTCCCTTGGTTAACACCGACGACCCGTGGGGCTGGGGCTGTTCATTGGAGTGGGCGACAAGTTGCCCACCTCCACGTCACAACTTCGTGTCGCTCCCGACGATCCGGTCGGAGCGACCCGCATTTGATCTACATCACCCTGATTTGGTCGATGTTGCCACTCAGAAGCGCGCCGCATCGTTCGACAAGGTTGTGGAGTCTTCGACGGGAGCGGCCAAGTGAAGGTCGAAGGAATTCTCTTCGCAGCCGGAAGCGCCCTCTACGCGGTAATCGCATTGGCGTATTGGTTTGTCACCCAAGAGCTCGTTGGCACGACGGCACTGGCTCTAACGGCATGTTTGGCCTTCCTTGTCGGGTTCTACGTTCTGTTCACAGCTCGTCGAGTCGGTGAGCGTCCCGAGGACAACCCGCTGGCCAACGTTGATGAGGCAGACCCCGACTACGGATTCTTCAGCCCTCACAGCTGGTGGCCACTTGCTGTTGGCTTCAGCACTTTTGTGGTGTGCATCGGCTTGATCTTTGCCGTGTGGCTTTTGATCATGGGCGTCGTTTTGCTCATGCTCTCGCTAGTTGGCTTGGTGTTCGAGTACTACCGCGGGCCGTTCGTCGACGCCTGATCTGGTTGTGCATACGACCGCCGAGAGCTGTTAGCGCTGCCTGGTTGTTGGCCAGCGCTTGTGCCAGCCTCGCGTCCGGACGATTTCATCGGTCGAAGGGACGAATGTTTCGTGTCAAAGTGGACACGGTGGCAGGTGTCGACGGACACTTGCTAGGCCGAGTGCATATGGGGTGAACAACTCGGATCTGTTTCGTGTTCAGCGAATCTGTGAGGGTTGGTAATGGGGGCTTTACGCCTGGTCGCACCTGTCGTGGTTGTGGGTGCACTAAGTCTGACCGGCTGCTCCGCGGGCCAACTTAGCGTGCGCGCCGGCTCTGACACCACCACCTCGATTGCTCACATTTCACTCGAACCGCTGTCGACGGGTAAACCCATCGCACCGTCGGCCCCAATTAGTGTGGCTGCCAAGCAGGGGCGGTTGACTGACGTTGTGGTCGAAGGTCCCAACGGGCCACTGCCCGGCCAGATTTCTGCGGATGGAACGTCGTGGACGACGCCTGAAGGGCAACTTGACTACGCTGCCACGTATCAAGTGAAGGCATCAGCGGTTGACAGGTCAGGACTCCCTACGAGTTTCACCACCTCGTTCGCCACCGTCAAGCCATCTGAATTCTTGACCGCCCACATTTTCCCATCTGACGGCTCGACCTACGGGGTTGGCATGCCCGTGATTGTCACGGTGGATCACCGCCTCAAGACCGATCACACTCGTGCCGCATTCGAAAAGACACTGGACATCACTGTCGATGGCCAACCAGTCGTTGGCGCGTGGAATTGGATCAACAGCGGCACGGTGATGTTCCGGCCGAAGGATTTCTGGCCTGGAAATGCGACCATCGTGGTTCGGTCGAATGCCAAAGGTGTGCACATCACCAAAGGGCTGTGGGGTCAGGAAGATACCGAAGTCACCTTCCATACGAGTGATTCGATGATTTCCTACGTCGACATGAAGTCGCATCAATTGCGGGTGACTCGTAATGGCAAGACGATCCGGACCATCCCGATTACGACGGGCAAGCCGGGATTTGTCACGCGCTCAGGAGTCAAAGTTATCGAAAATAAAGAACTGACTCGGCTGATGGATGCATCAACCGGGGGTACCAACAAGAAAGATCCTGAGTACTACCGCCTGACCGTTCAGTTCGCGATGAGACTTACTGACACAGGAGAGTTCTTGCACGCAGCTCCATGGTCAGTGGGGGCGCAAGGTCACGCCAACGTGTCACATGGTTGCACTGGAATGAGTGTTTCTAACGCTGACTGGCTCTATCACCATTCAAAGATCGGTGACCTTGTCATCTACACCGGCAGCGACCGCCCTATGGAGGGCTTTAACGGCATCGGAATGTGGAACGTACCTCTCAGCGATTGGGCTCAGGGTTCGGCCCTCCAGCCCGCCTAGAGCGTCTTCGGGCTCACACTGAGACAGGCCGCCCTAAACCCGACAGTATTGCTCACATGTTCCTCGTGGTGTCCGGGCTCCCCGGAACAGGTAAATCAGCCGTCGCTGACGCGGTAGCCGGGCGATTGAGGGCCGTTCACCTGTCCATCGACCCGGTCGAAGACGCGATGCTTGGGGCTGGTCTAGAGCGGGGCTGGGCTACAGGTGTGGCGGCTTACGAGGCGGTTCGGGCTATGGCTGAGATCAATCTGAGCCTCGGCCTGTCCGTGGTGGTTGATGCTGTCAACGACAGCGAAGCTGCGCGCAACACGTGGAGAAACGCTTCGGCGGTAACTGGACAGCCAGTCACGTTCGTCCTGTTGACAGTGCCTTCGTTGGCCGAGCATCGTAGGCGGCTCGAGGGCCGCGATCGCGGGCTGGTCAATATCCCTCCGCCAACGTGGGAGCGGGTACAGGCTAGGGCTGACGCTTATGAGCCGTGGTTAGGTCCCTGCTCGGTCATTGACGCGAGTGGACCTCTATCGGTGGTGGTTGACCAGGTGCTCGCACTAGCTAACTGAACCGGGCGAATCCTGCGCAGTAACTAGTGGGCACAAAACTGAGGGCGCTCAGGATATCTGGACGCCCTCAACGCATACTTCTACGGACCTAGTCGGTCAACTCCGACGGGACAGGTGCTCCGGCATCGTGTAAGACATCGATTTCGTGAGCGACCTCATCGTGATGGTGGTGCTCGGCAGCTTCGATCTCGGCAAGCGTTGGACGCTTTACGTTTTCGCCGAAGTAAGCCTGCGACAACTTGGCCCGCCACTTCTTGGCGCGAAGTCCTGGCGTGGCAACACCATTCTCGTCGGTAGCCGGCGGTGCTTCGATTGGAGGGATATCGCGCTTGGCCAAGATCACTGCCTTCTCGTCATCAGAGATGGGCGTGTGGATCTCGATGAACTCACCGTGTGGCAGACGCAGGATCTGACCACTCTCGCGGCCGTGCATCAGCAGGTCGCGGTCGCGGCGCTGCAAGCCGAGGCAGAAGCGTCGGGTCGCGATGAACACCAGCGGAGGAATGACGAAGACCCCGATGCGGGTGAACCACGTCAATTGATTAAGCGACAAATTGAACGCTTGAGCGACGATGTCATTGGCCCCATTGATGACCAGGATTCCGTAGAACGTGATTGCTGTTGCGCCTAGTGCGGTGCGCGTAGCAGCGTTGCGCGGACGGTCCAGCAGGTGATGCTCGCGGGTGTCGCCGGTGATCCAGGCTTCCAAGAACGGGTATGCGAGGAGCAGAGTGACCAGGATTCCCGGCATAAGCACGCATGGGATCAGGATGTTCCAGCTCCAAGTGTGGCCGAGGAAGTCCTCCGATTCCCAGTTCGGGAATGCTCGAAGTGCACCATCGACGAACCCGATGTACCAGTCCGGTTGGGAACCGGCCGTCACTTGATCAGGTACGTACGGCCCGTACGCCCAGATCGGGTTGATCGTCACCAATGCCGCCATGAGGACGGTAACGCCGAAGACGATGAAGAAGAAGCCGCCTGCCTTAGCCGTGTACACGGGGAACAGTGGGAAGCCCACAACGTTGTCGTTCGTACGGCCAGGACCTGGGTACTGGGTGTGCTTGTGGTAGAAGATCAGCACGAGGTGAAGGCCAACACTTGCGAGCAAGATTGCCGGTACCAAGAGCACGTGGAAGGTGTACAGGCGCGGGATGAAATCGTGACCGGGGTATTCGCCACCGAAGATGAAGAACAGTAGGTAGGTGCCGACAACGGGGATCGACTCGATGATGCCGGCGACGATACGTACACCCACTCCTGAGAGCAGATCGTCAGGGAGGGAGTAGCCGGCAAAGCCCTCGAGAAGGCCGATCAGGATCATCGATCCGCCGATGACCCAGTTGAATTCGCGTGGCTTGCGGAACGCTCCGGTGAAGAAGATGCGGAACATATGAACCACCATCGCCGCCATGAAGAACAGCGCCGCCCAGTGGTGGATCTGACGAATCAGCAGACCGCCCCGTACATCAAAACTGATATGCAGCGTAGAGCTGTACGCCTCCGACATCGGAATGCCGACCAGTGGCTGGTAGGAGCCGTGGTAGATAACTTCCTGCATTGAGGGCTGGTACCAAATCGTGAGGTACACGCCTGTCAACAGCAGGATGATGAATGAGTACAGCGCGATCTCGCCGAGCATGAACGACCAGTGATCGGGGAAGACCTTGCGCAAGTTGTCTTTAAGCAGTGACGAGATGGGCGCGCGGTCGTCAGCACGACCAATCGCCTTGCCCACTCCTTCAACTACCGTACTCATGCTCGCTCCCAAAAACTTGGTCCGACAGGTTGCTGGAAATCACTTTGGGCCACGAGGTAACCCTCACTGTCAACGGTGATGGGCAGCTGCGGCATTGCGCGGGCAGCGGGTCCGAACACGACCTTGCCGGAATCTGCCAAGTCGAAGGTTGACTGGTGGCAGGGGCACAGTAGGTGATGGGTGCGCTGTTGGTAGAGGGCAATGGGGCATCCGACATGGGTGCAGATCTTGGAGAACGCCAGAATGCCGTTCCATGACCAGCCATCACCCTGCTCAGAGACGATGTCCGAGGGCTTCATACGGACGAGAATGATTGACGCTTTGGCCCGGGCGTTCTGGTCGCCAGCAGCCTCCTGGATCTCGTTGAGATCCTCGGGCGACGCAGAAACGAGTGATCCGACTTGCATGTCTTCTGGACGAAGAGGCTGACCGGTGACGTCGATGACGATTCGGCTGCCTTTACGCCAGATGGTGTGGCGAAGCGAATCGCCGGGTAGCGGACCCATGTCCTTGAGCATGACGATCAGCGGGAGTGGGAAAAGAGCAAGTGCCCCAAGGAGTGTGCGGCGGACCATCTTGCGCTCAACGAAGCCTGATTCAGCAACGCCAGCGTCGAAGGCAGCCTTGGCTGCATCTCGGTCTTCCTGAGGTGAACCGACGGGGTGGCGATAGTCGACGATCTCCTCGTCAGACATCAGCTTCTTAGCCCAGTGGATGGCTGCAATGCCGATCAACAGAGTGCCCAGGCCAAAGGTCAAGCCCAACACCAAGTTGGAGGTTTGAAGGGTGCCGACGGGGCCGAGATTGATGTATGACGTCTCTGGAATCGCAACGTACGCAGCGACAAACGCGATTATGCATACCCCGGACAGGACGAACATCGTCGACACCTGACGCTCAGCCCGACGAGCGGCCCGCGGATCGGTATCAGTAAGACGATGGTGGTGCGGTGGAAGAGGGAACTCGACAATTTCGCCTTCGACGATTCCCGTAGTTGCTACGTCTGTCTTGTGATCGTTACTCATCGAACCTTCGCTCCGATCCATACGGCGACTGCCAACAGGGCGCCAAGGCCAACAGTCCAGATGAAGATTCCCTCAGTAACCGGTCCGAGTGAGCCCAGGGCAAGACCGCCAGGGCTCGGTGCTGTTTGAAGTTCGTTGATGTACTTCAAGATCGCCCGCTTTTCAGCTGGCGGCAGGGTCTTATCGTTGAAGATAGGCATGTTCTGCGGACCGGTAAGCATCGCTTCGTACATCTGCCGGGGGGTCGCATTCATCAGACTCGGTGCGTACTTTCCATTGCTCAACGCACCACCGCGGCCGGCGAAGTTGTGGCACTGCGCACAGTTTGTGCGGAAGAGAACACCGCCCTCGGCGAGATTGGCATCTGAAGTGTTGAGGTCTTCGTCAGAGGGCACTGCAGGGCCGGGGCCGAGTGAGGCCACATAGGCCGCCAGCGCCGCGATCTGATCGTCTGTGTAGACCGGCGCCTTGCGCGGTGCCTGATTTGCCGGCTGCGCCATCGGCATGCGGCCGGTGGCAACTTGGAAGTTGACCGCGGCAGCACCCACGCCGATCAAACTGGGCCCCTCGGATGACCCTTGGGCTGCCAGACCGTGACAGGTTGCGCAGCCCTGCTGGAACAACTGCTTTCCCTGGTCGATCTGGGTCTGCGACGACATCGCGACGGATGCTTCTGCCGTACTGGTTACGGCGGCATAACCGACGCCCGTCATCACTAGGCCTGCTATTAGGACGACAAGGCCGGTGGCCTTATTGCGTCGAACTGAGGTGCTGGTCACGTGCGCCCTTTTTCTCTCATGTTCTAGTGCGGTTTCGATGCGGTACCCGATGGGTGATGCGGAGTTAGCGAATGAGGTAAATCATCGTGAAAAGGCCGACCCAGACGACGTCGACGAAGTGCCAGTAGTAAGACACAACAATCGCGGTGGTGGCCTGGCGGTGCGTGAAGCGACGAGAAACATACGTACGTCCAAGGACGAACAGGAACGCAATCAATCCGCCCGTCACGTGCATACCGTGGAAGCCCGTGGTGAGGTAGAACACCGAGCCGTACGCAGATGAGGAAAGGGTAATCCCTTCCTTTACCAGCTCTGAATACTCGGTGATCTGTCCGGCTACGAAAATTGCGCCCATGATGAAGGTGATGATGAACCACATACGCAGCTTCTTAACGTCACCGCGTTCGGCCGCGAACACGCCTAACTGACAGGTCACCGAAGACAGCACCAAGATCGTGGTGTTGACGGTCGCAAAAGGCACGTTAAGGCGCTCAGTGGAGTCGGGCCAAATATCGTAATTGACCGCGCGCATCGTGAAGTACATCGCGAAGAGTGCCGCGAAGAACA
>JBAXUN010000064.1:0-13410 GCA_037129655.1 Actinomycetes bacterium | reverse complement strand
ATCGCGGACTTTATCGACGCAGCTGTCTTGGGCGACGGTGAGCAGGCTGTGCTCCTGATCAGCAATGTAACGCGGGATTGGAAGGCTGAAGGACGCCCAGGCGGTCGCGAGGAACTGCTGCTGCGCCTGGCGCGCACCGGCAGTGTTTACATCCCCGCGTTCTACGACGTTGACTATCTACCCGATGGCCGAATCCGACGTGTTGCACCGAACAAGCCGGGTGTCCCGTGGCGAGTTTCCAAGCACACACTGATGGACCTTGACGAGTGGCCGTATCCGAAGGCACCGCTGGTTCCGCTGGCTGAGAGTGTGCACGAGCGGATGAGCGTTGAAATCTTCCGTGGGTGTACGCGCGGTTGTCGCTTCTGTCAGGCGGGCATGATCACTCGCCCGGTACGTGAACGAAGCGCTGAGACAGTCGCGAAGATGGTCGACGCCGGACTAGAAAAGACTGGCTACGAAGAGGTCGGTCTGCTCAGTTTGTCCAGTGCCGATCACAGCGAAATCGGCGTGATTGCCAAGGGTTTGGCGGATCGCTACGAAGGTACTGAGACGGGGCTTTCCCTTCCAAGCACCCGTGTAGATGCGTTCAATATTGATCTGGCAAATGAGCTCACCCGCAACGGACGCCGCAGCGGTCTCACGTTTGCCCCCGAGGGTGGCAGTGAGCGCATGCGTCGGGTGATCAACAAGATGGTCACTGAGGAAGATCTGATTCGCACCGTGGCCACCGCGTATGGAAATGGCTGGCGTCAGGTCAAGCTCTACTTCATGTGTGGGCTTCCGACTGAGACCGATGAGGATGTCTTGCAGATCGCCGAGGTTGCTCGTCGAGTAATTGAGACTGGTCGTAAAGCCAGTGGCCGCAAGGATATTCGTTGCACCGTGTCAATCGGTGGCTTCATTCCTAAGCCGCATACGCCATTCCAGTGGGCCTCGCAGTTAGACCACGAATCAACAGATGCTCGATTGCGTAAGTTGCGCGATGCGATTCGTAACGATCGTGAGTACGGCAAGTCGATTGGCTTCCGCTACCACGATGGCAAGCCAGGCGTTGTTGAAGGCTTGTTGTCACGTGGCGATCGCCGTGTTGGTGCTGTCATCGAGCGAGTCTGGAGCGCGGGTGCGCGCTTTGATGGCTGGAGTGAGCACTTCAACTATGACGCATGGATGCTTGCCGCCGACGGTGCGTTTGAGGGCGGTACGGTCGACGTCAACTGGTACACGTTGCGCGAGCGCGAATACACCGAGGTCTTGCCATGGGACCACCTTGACTCCGGGCTCGATAAGGACTGGCTGTGGGAAGACTGGCAGGACGCAGTTGAGGAAGTTGCCGTAGAGGATTGCCGTTGGACGCCGTGCTTCGACTGTGGAGTGTGCGGACAGATGGACACCGAAATCCAAGTCGGCCCCACGGGTGCGACGTTGCTCGGGATGCCGGCACTGCCTGTTCGCGGCGGCGATCTTGTGGCGGAAACTAGCTCGTGAGTCCACGGCAAGCACCTGTTCGTGATGTTGCGCCAACCGTTCAAAGGTTGCGTCTTCGCTACGCCAAGCGTGGTCGATTGCGTTTTTCTAGTCATCGCGACTTCCAGCGCGCATTCGAACGTGCCCTGCGACGGGCTGGGGTGCCGATGGCGTATAGCCAGGGATTCAACCCGCATCCGCGCGTTTCCTATGCAAACTCAGCGCCCACCGGTACCGCTAGCGAAGCTGAGTACGTAGAAATCGCGGTCACGGCTGTCCTGGATCCCGAAAAAGTGCGGTTGGCACTCGATACGGCCCTGCCTCCTGGGCTCGACGTGATTGAGGTTGTGGCCAGTAAAACCTCTGACTTCATCGAGCGACTCGAAGCCAGTGTGTGGGAAATTGAACTGCCAGGGGTCAGCGTTGCCACCGCACAGGAGGCCGCAGAGTCGCTGATGGCCGCCGACGAGGTCATGGTCGAGCGGCTCACTAAGAACGGAATCCGCACCTTTGACGCGCGCGGCCCGGTTGTGGCGGTCGAAGTTGATCAGGTCAATGGCCTAGCCGAACCCGGAGGTCACCTCGGGGACGACTCGCCCGAAGGAGGAACGCGCTCGGCGGGTGAGTTGGCTGACTGTGCCATAATGAGATTGGTTGTTCGGCACGTAACACCGTCCGTTCGACCCGATGACGTTCTTGTTGCGTTGCGACACGTGGCTAACCTCGTGCCGCCGGTACCCGTGAGGGTGACTCGGCTGGCACAGGGCCCGCTCGTTGCAGACGTGAATGGGCAGGCCGCAGTTGATGCGGTGACAGATCCATTCGCGGCCGATCGCGGCTAGGCCGATTCGGTGCACCGATGCTTCCCGTTACATGGGGACGTTGGCTGCACATCCCATTGGCTTTCACCCATGCGTGGGTGACGTGAACTTAAGGAGCACTCACGGGTGTTCAAGGGTTCAGATCGGAGCATGATCAGTGAGCGACGAACTGTCGACCACCAGCGAGACCGAAAATAATGTTGATCCCGCGGCAGCAGCCCCGGTGAAGAAATCAACGAGTAAGAAGACCGCAGCGAAGAAAACTACGCCGCGCAAGACAACTTCGAAGAAGGCCGCTGCGGCCGAGCCCGATGTTGAGTCTGTAGACGCCGACTCCACTAATGCCGTCGAGGCCGTACCGGCTAAGAAGAGGGCGAAGAAGACGACGAAGAAGACGACTGCCAAGAAATCAAGCGCTAATCAGTCGGCTCCGGTAGGCGTCGACGATCATGGCGAGGGTGCCAGAAAGCTCACCGCGTCCGATGCGCCATCGGTTGAGTCGGCTCCTAAGCGCACCCGCAAGAGTGCTGCCTCGATCCCTGACTTCTCGGCCCCGGCCGCGGAGGAAGTTGCTGCTGCGGCGGCCGCAACCGCCGCCGCTGCTACGGCTACGTCATTGATGTTCCAAGCACCCTCACCAGAGGCCGCCGTTGCAACCCCCCGTCGCCGGACGCGCAAGACTGCCGAGCCCACACCCGAGGTCGTTGCAGACGAGGATGAAAGTGCCCTTTTATCTGCCGAGGACGCCGAATCTGAATCCGGTGAAGAGGTTGAAGACGGCACTGATGAGGGCTCGGTCGAGTCTGACGCTGGTGACGACGATGAGCAGGGACAGCGCCGTCGCCGCCGTCGCCGCGGTGGTCGTGGCCGTCGTCGCCGCGGTGGTTCAGACGGTGCCAACGATGAATCCGAAGGTTCTGACGAATCCGAAGCAGCTGATGACGAATCATCTGAATCAGCATCTGAAGATGACGGTGAGGGTGCGGGTGAAGGTTCACACCGCCGCCGCCGCCGTCGTGCACGTCGTGGCACGGGTGACGCATCCGAGCTTGGTCAAGATGATCCGCCCAACACAGTCGTTCGAGTCCGCGAGCCACGTAGTCGGGCCTCAGAAACCAGTGCGCTCAAGGGTTCTACCCGCCTAGAGGCTAAGAAGCAGCGTCGCCGCGAAGGCCGTGAAGCGGGACGTCGTCGCCCATCGATTCTGACTGAGGCTGAGTTCCTCGCACGCCGTGAAGCCGTTGACCGGGTGATGGTTGTGCGTCAGCGTGACGACCGCACCCAGATTGCGGTGCTCGAAGACAACGTCCTAGTTGAGCATTACGTCAACCGGTCTTCTGGCGCGTCGATGATCGGCAATGTCTATCTCGGTCGCGTTCAAAATGTGCTGCCATCCATGGAAGCTGCATTCATCGACGTCGGTCGCGGCCGTAACGCCGTTCTTTATGCCGGCGAGGTGAACTGGGATGCCACTGGGCTTGAGGGTGCATCAAAGCGCATCGAACTCGCGCTGAAGCCGGGCGACCCGGTCTTAGTGCAGGTCAGCAAGGATCCGATTGGCCACAAGGGGGCTCGCCTCACCGCGCAGCTGTCGCTGCCTGGTCGATTCCTGGTGTTTGTGCCGAACTCGTCAATGACGGGAATCAGCCGCAAATTGCCGGACAACGAACGGTCGCGTCTGAAGTCGATTCTGCGTTCCGTTCTTCCTGAAGATGCGGGCGTGATCGTTCGCACTGCAGCCGAAGGAGCTTCTGAAGAGGAGCTTCGTCAGGACGTTGAACGCCTCTCTAAGCAGTGGGATGACATCTCGGCGAAGGCTGAAGCATCAAAGGGTTCGGCGCCCGTCCTGCTGCATGGTGAGCCCGCGCTGGCTATCAAGGTTGTTCGAGACATCTTTAATGAGGACTTCGGCAAACTGGTTGTCGAGGGTGGAGAGATCGCTGACACGATCCGCGAATACGTCGGGGGAGTGGCTCCTGATCTTGCCGAGCGCATCACCACGTGGACCGAGACGCGCGACATGTTTGCCTCGTACCGAATTGACGAGCAACTCGCAAAAGCCTTGGACCGCAAGGTATGGCTGCCTTCGGGTGGATCCCTTGTGATCGACCGCACCGAAGCTATGACGGTGGTTGACGTCAATACCGGCAAGTTCACCGGTCAGGGTGGAAACCTAGAAGAGACGGTCACGAGTAACAACATCGAGGCGGCGGAAGAAATCGTTCGCCAGCTTCGACTGCGTGATATCGGCGGAATCATCGTCATCGACTTCATCGACATGGTGCTGGAAAGCAACCGCGATCTCGTTCTGCGCCGTCTCGTTGAGTGCCTCGGCCGTGACCGCACCAAGCATCAAGTTGCTGAGGTGACGACTCTGGGCTTGGTTCAGATGACGCGCAAGCGCATCGGTCAGGGTCTACTCGAAGTGTTCAGTGAGTCCTGTGAGGCGTGCCATGGCCGTGGCTATCACGTCCATTCAGAGCCGGTGGTGGCCAAGGCAGCGTTCGATGAGGACGAAGACTCGACTCCGCGCGGTCGCAACGATGGCGATGGTCAGGGCTCGGGTGGACGATCACGCGGACGAAGTCGCAACCGCACGATTGAAGTTGAGCCGAGAGCTATCGACCCCGAGGTCTCAGCGGTTCTTGAGCGGATTCACGCTGCTGCAGCCAAGTCATCCACCACGGAAGCTGGTAGTGGGCCTGCTGCCCTGGTCATGGATGCGGCCGTCGGTGACGGTGAATCCGCTGCGGTAGCGCTGGAAACGCCTCAGGCATCGCCAGAGGTACCAGCGGCTTCGAAGTCAGGATCACAATCGGAGCAAACCGCAGCACCGCGTAAGCGAGGATCTCGCCGGGCTACTCGGGCCAGTGGATCTAGCCCGGTTACAACCATGACATCCGAGCCGGCGGCCCAACCGATCGTCGTGGTTTCGGCCCCGGCGCCTGCCATCGTCACGGTAACCCCGCAGGTCAGCGCAAGTTTGATCGAGCTCGACTCGACACCTGCACCACGTGCCCGCGGCCCACGTAAGGCCACCCGATCTGCTGGTCCGGCGAGTATCCCCGCTGGTTCAACTGCACCAAATCAGTCCGAAACGTCCACGTCGACCGGGGGCGAGTAGCTCACGGTTTGACCCAACGGGTGCCGGGTTCGTATTCTTATCCTTCGGTGCCCTGTGCACTACTGACGCCTTCACATCATTCCCGGATTACGGGGTGATTGTGGTGGGCGTCTCCCGAACACGTAAAGGAGATCCACGGTGTACGCCATCGTCCGCGCCGGAGGCCGGCAGGAAAAGGTCGCTATCGGCGACGTTGTTGAGCTCGACCGCATCAATGGTGAGGTTGGCTCCACGTTGACGCTTCCCACCCTGCTGCTCGTTGATGGTGCCTCGGTCACCAGTGATTCGCAGGCTCTGGCCGCGATCACAGTCACCGCTGAGGTCGTCGAGCACACCAAGGGTCCGAAGATTCGCATCCTTCGCTACAAGAACAAGACCGGTTACCGTCGTCGTCAGGGCCACCGCTCGCAGCTCACCAAGGTGCGCGTCACTGGCATCGCCGGCGCCTGAGAAAAAGGATTTGAGTCATGGCACACAAAAAGGGCGCGTCCAGTTCCAGGAACGGTCGCGATTCAAATGCTCAGCGTCTCGGCGTGAAGCGTTTCGGTGGTCAACTCGTTAACGCGGGCGAGATCATCGTGCGTCAGCGTGGTACGCACTTTCACCCAGGTGACAATGTCGGCCGCGGTAAGGATGACACGCTGTTCGCGTTGGCTCCTGGGGCGGTTGAGTTTGGCACCCACCGTGGACGCCGCGTTGTTAACGTGGTTGGCGCATAACACCGATTTTCATAGGACGTCGCGTTCGTACGGGACGCATCGCATGGGGCGAGCCGAACGGCTCGCCTCTTGTGTTTTCACCAGTAAGACTTTTACGCAGTTCCGTCGCCATCAGCTAGGGAGGTCTGAGTTATGACGACCTTTGTTGACCGTGTCGTACTCCACGTATCGGGTGGCGATGGTGGCCACGGCTGCATGTCCGTTCACCGAGAGAAGTTCAAGCCGCTCGGTGGACCTGATGGCGGTAATGGTGGCCACGGTGGGGATGTACGTCTCGTCGTAGACAACAACGTCACTTCACTTCTTGAGTTTCATCATGGCCCACATCGTCGTGCCGGTAACGGACGTCCCGGTGAGGGAAATTTCCGTAATGGTGGGAACGGACAAGAGATTGTCCTTCGCGTACCACCCGGCACGGTTGTGATGACGACAAGTGGTGAAGTGCGGGCAGACCTCGTCTCCCACGGCATGGAGGCGATCATTGCCAAGGGTGGTCATGGCGGCCTTGGCAACGCGGCGCTAGCCAGTGCCCGGCGTAAGGCTCCAGGCTTTGCGCTCTTGGGTGAGCCGGGTGACGCCCACGATGTCGTTCTTGAACTCAAGTCCGTGGCTGATGTGGCACTCGTGGGTTTCCCGAGTGCGGGTAAGTCCTCCTTGATCGCCGCGATCTCGGCGGCTCGACCGAAGATCGCCGACTATCCATTCACCACCCTCGTTCCAAACCTTGGCGTTGTAACGGCCGGCTCGACGGTTTTCACTGTCGCTGATGTGCCCGGTCTCATTCCGGGAGCGAGTGAAGGTAAAGGTTTAGGACTTCAGTTCCTGCGTCACGTTGAGCGTTGCCATGTACTCGCGCACGTCTTGGACTGCGCAACCCTAGATCCGGGTCGCGACCCAGTTTCTGATCTCGAAGCGATCGAATACGAATTGCAGCAATACGGCGGAACCTCTGGCGATCTGAGCGATCGACCGCGTCTTGTCGTTCTCAACAAAGTTGACGTTCCTGAGGCGCGCGAGCTTGCCGATCTCGTCAAGCCGGTGCTTGAGGACCTTGGGTACAGCGTGTATGTCGTATCGGCTGTGTCACATGAGGGCCTACGTGAGCTTGGATTCGCCCTTGGCGAGATGGTGAAGACGGCCCGTGCGGCCACACCGCTTGTTGAGTCGCAGCGCATCGTCATCACTCCGAAGGCTGTTGACGATGCTGGCTTCACCGTTACGCGCGAAGAAGATTCTGACGGTGTCCGCTATCGCGTTCGGGGTGAGCGTCCCCAGCGTTGGGTGCGCCAGACAGATTTCTCCAATGACGAAGCCGTTGGTTATCTCGCTGATCGACTAGCCCGCCTCGGTGTCGAGGATAAGCTGCTTGAACTTGGAGCGATTGCCGGAGTCGATGTGGTGATCGGTCCGGAAGACAACGCAGTCCTGTTTGGCTGGGAGCCAACAATCTCAGCCGGGACGCCGTTGGCTGGTCCACGCGGCTCTGATGATCGTCTCTTCCAGTAACATCGAGGCGCAGATCCGACGAACGTGAAAGGGCCTAACGTGACGAACGTTCGCGACGTCGTGATTACTGCACGTCGCGTCGTTGTCAAAGTTGGTTCATCGTCCCTCACGTCTACTGACGGTGGGCTAGATCAAGACCGAGTTGATGCGATCGTTGACACCCTGGCCGAACGAGTCGAAGCCGGGGTTGAGATTGTTTTAGTGTCCTCGGGTGCGATCGCGACGGGGTTGCCAACCCTTGGGGTGAAGCGTCGTCCCCGTGACCTAGCCACCCAGCAAGCCGCCGCGAGTGTTGGACAAGGCCTTTTGCTCGCGCATTACACGGGCGCCTTCGCTCGTCATGAACGTACGGTCGGACAGGTGTTGCTAACGGCCGAAGATGTCACTCGCCGAGCCCGGTATCGCAATGCGCAACGGACGCTTTATCGGTTGCTCGAACTCGGTGTGGTGCCGATCGTCAACGAGAACGACACCGTGGCCACTGATGAGATTCGCTTCGGCGATAACGATCGGTTAGCCGCACTCGTGGCTCACCTCGTTCATGCTGACCTGTTGGTGCTCTTGTCGGACGTGGATGGGCTATATGACGGTCCGCCCACCAAGGCCGGATCGGTTCTGATTCCTGAGGTTTCGAGCTCTGCTGATCTCGACGGGGTGGCTGTTGGTGGCAGTGGCTCGGGCGTCGGTCTCGGCGGCATGGTGACCAAGGTTGAGGCAGCTCGCATTGCTACGGCTGCTGGGATTCCCGTTGTGCTTACCTCAGCCGCGCAAGCCGCCAATGCCCTGCGTGGAGAGGTCATCGGAACCCTCTTCCATCCGACCGGGCAGCGGGCGGGCACGCGCCTGCTATGGCTCGCCCACGCCACCTCACCGAACGGTCGTCTCGTGCTCGATCACGGTGCCGTGGAAGCTGTGGTCAAGCGCCGGCTCTCACTCTTGCCAGCTGGTATCACTGCCGTTGAGGGCACGTTTGTGGCTGGCGACCCGGTAAACATTGTTGATGATTCGGGTCGAGTGATCGCCCGCGGCTTAGTGAACTTCGATTCAACTGAGCTACCAGGGTTGTTGGGCCGATCGACTCGGGAGTTAGCACGTGAGTTAGGGCCTGCGTACGAGCGTGAAGTCGTGCACCGCGACGACATGGTGCTGATTCATCTCTGATCTGCCGATAATCTGTGCACATGACTGGTGATGCAGACCGTGACGCGGTGCTCGAGGTAGCTCGGCTAGGCCAACAAGCGGCAATCACCTTGCGGACGCTCACGAGGCAGCAGAAGGATCGGGCGTTGCACGCCATCGCAGACGCTATTGAGCAGTCAACCGATCAGATTGTTGCGGCAAACGATGTTGACGTCGCCCATGCAGTTTCGGCGTCGACTGACCCAGCGATCATCGACCGTCTGACCTTGAATCGAGACCGTCTCAAGGCAATTGCCGATGCTGTCCGCGATGTCGCTGCACTGAGTGATCCGGTAGGCGAGGTTATCCGCGGATACACCGTTCCGAATGGCTTAGACATTCGTCAGGTGCGTGTGCCGATGGGTGTTGTCGGCATGATTTACGAGGCTCGGCCCAATGTCACTGTGGATGCTGCAGCCCTATGTCTCAAGAGTGGTAACGCTGTACTTCTTCGAGGGTCATCCTCGGCACATAACTCAAATCGAGTGCTCGTCGATGTGATGCGAGAAGCGCTTGGCGGAACTGAAGTTCCGGTTGATGCCATCAATCTCGTGCCCGGAACGTCGCATGATTCGGTGAAGTTCTTGATGACCGCGCGCGGTCTAGTAGATGTGTTGATTCCTCGCGGTGGTGCGGGCCTGATTGCCTCGGTTGTGGAGGGATCGACAGTTCCCGTCATCGAAACAGGTGTTGGGAACTGTCATGTCTACATCGATGAGCATGCGGACATCGATAAGGCCGTTGCAATTCTGGTGAACGCTAAGACCCAACGGGTCAGTGTGTGCAACACCGCAGAGACATTCTTGGTTCACGCGTCTATCGCCGACGCATTCTTGCCGCGTGCGTTCGCGGCGCTGAAGGAGCGTGGCGTCACCATTCACGGTGACGAACCGATGGGGACGTATGCCACCGCCGCCGATATCGTTTTCGTCCCAGCCACGGATGAGGATTGGGCGGCAGAGTATTACTCACTCGATATCGCTGGTGGCATCGTGGAAAGTCTGGACGGTGCTCTGTCTCATATCCGTCGTTGGTCCTCCGGTCATACCGAAGCAATCGTGTCGGATTCGGCGGCGTCGATCCAACGTTTCATTGCCGGCGTTGATTGCGCCGCGATCATGGTGAACGCATCAACTCGTTTTACCGATGGAAGTGAGTTTGGGTTCGGGGCCGAAATCGGTATCTCTACACAAAAGTTGCATGCACGCGGCCCCATGGGGCTGAGCGAACTGACCAGCACGACGTACATCGTCACCGGAGACGGCCACATTCGAGGCTGATCCGTTACCTTTTGCGGCTTACCCGGTTGATAGGGTAATGATCGATAACACCGGTGTGATGTTGGGAGATGGACATGAGCAGCTTGATCACGCTCGCTGAGGCTGTGGCTGGCGAGCACGTAGACATGCCGTCAAAGTGGTACTTCGGCGCTGGTACCTTGGCTATCTTTCTCATCCTGCTGTGGGTTGTTACCCGTATCAACATCGACCGCTAACCGAGCCCGTTTTGCCTCGCGTGGGAGTGATGGGTGGAACATTTGATCCCATTCATCACGGTCACCTAGTAGCAGCATCTGAGGTTGCACACCGCTTCGAACTTGACGAGGTGGTGTTTGTTCCGACCGGACAGCCGTGGCAAAAAGTTGCCGATGGGGTGTCCAGTGCCGAAGATCGGTACGTCATGACCGTGTTAGCGACTGCTAGTGATCCACGGTTCCGGGTGAGCCGGGTCGACATCGACCGTGATGGACCGACGTACACCGTCGACACGCTGCGAGATCTCCATCGGACGTTAGATGGTGACGATCTGCCGGCGGAATTGTTCTTCATCACCGGTGCTGATGCCCTTGCCAATATTGCGACCTGGCAGAGCAGCGACGAGGTGATTTCGTTAGCGCATTTTATCGGGGTCACGCGACCAGGTCATGTGTTGACCGATCCGGGTCTACCCGCTGGCAGCGTTACCTTGATCGAGGTGCCGGCGCTGGCTATCTCTTCGACGGACTGTCGTTCTAGGGTTTCGGCCGGTGAGCCGATTCGTTACATGGTTCCCGATTCTGTGCTCGAGTACATTGAAAAGCGGGCTTTGTATCGAGGGTATCGGTCATGACGAACGAAGAAATCATTACCGAAGCTGCCAAAACGCCGCAGGAGATTTCGCGGCGTCGATTAGTTCTACTGTCATCGATCGTGCTTGCACTTGTATCACTGCTGGCGGTGGCGTGGTTCTTCGTCTCACGGCCAACAGCCAGTGACCCGTCGCCACAGCCAACACCTACTCCTACTGCGTCCGTGCTGACCCAGCCGACACTCTTGTTCCAACTCAAGGATCGCACGCTGCCGACGTCTGTTGGCAATGCGTTGACATCCGTCGGGGGTCCCACCGGTAAGTCGAATGACATTGCCGTTCCTTCGAGCGTGCTGGTCGACGTGGGCGGTGTGGGTGAAATCCTGTTTGGTGAAACAGTGACATTGGCTGATGGAAACGGAGCCGGGAACGCTCTAAGTGATGTCACCGGAATTCGCATTGATATCACGCTGCAGATGGATGCACTCGCATTCTCGGGGTTGGTGGATGCGGTTGGTGGAGTCATCACCGATGTCGACGTTGAGGTCGTTGATGTTCAACCCGACGGTACGAAGGTTGTGGTACTTCCAGCGGGTAAGGGGCAGATCCTGCAGGGTCCAAAGGCTGCGGCCTATGCCACCTACCGGGCGCCTGGTGAAACGCTGGATGCTCAGATGGCGCGCTTCGACCGCGTTTTTCGTCTCGTCTTAGCCCAACTGCCATCTGATCCGTCGAAGATGGAGGAGATATTTACAAGCTTGGGTGCCTCCTCTCGCGCGACCGTCCCAACTCCGGAGTTGGCGGCGTATCTCGTTCGGCTACATGAGGCCGTTGTCAGCGGCACGATTGTGTATCGCGACTTACCCGTTGTTCCGGTTGGGGCTGGTCAATTCGGCGCGACGAGAGTCAACATCTTGGGCACGGCTGCGATGGCACGCAAACTGTTCCCTGACGCTCTGCGAGTGCCGGGGCCCAATTCCAAGGTGCGCGTCCTTGTTCAAAACGGGATCGGGCTACCCGCACCTATGGCGTCGGCTCGGCAGGCGCTGATTGACGCCGGTTATGCGTACGTCAACGGCGGTAACGCGGCTACCTTCGGGCAGGTAAAGTCCACGATTTTGGTACCGGACCCGTCTGTTGCCTCGCTTGGCTGGGGAGCCGATATCGCTGCGACGCTGGGGGTTCCGAATGCTGACGTGGATACCGCCAAGCATGGTCAAACTGTTGCCGATGTGATTGTGGTGTTGGGTCAGGACTTCGGTTCGACTGCGAGCCCGGCCGCCGGGTAGGGCCGGTTGGCCGATTTGCCCGTAGGATCAGCACAGGCGCGAACGTGCGCGAGAGGTGCGCGAGGTTCGCGTCGGTACAGGACATAAGGGGATTTTGTGGCGGCGTCAGAGCGCGCATTGGAATTGACGATGATTGCCGCAGCGGCAGCGTCGGAGAAGTTGGCAGAAGACATCGTTGCTTTGGATGTGTCGGAAACCCTCGTAATCACCGATGTTTTCCTGCTGTGCTCGGCCGCCAACGATCGTCAGGTTCGTGCAATCGTCGACGGTATTGAAGAGGCGCTCGATGCGATTGATGTTGATCCGGTTCGCCGCGAAGGTGAGCGGGACGGTCGCTGGATTTTGCTCGACTACGTCGATTTTGTAGTTCATGTGCAGCACTCGGAAGAACGTACCTATTACGGACTTGAGCGGCTCTGGAAAGACGGTAGCCGAATCCCATTGCCGGAGTCGGTGACAGGGCCCAAGACTGCTGAACCTTCGGTATGAGCGGACGTCGCGTAGTTCTGTGGCGTCATGGCCGCACGGCTTGGAATGCTACTAACCGCTTCCAAGGCCAAACCGATGTGCCATTGGACGAGGTCGGAGTCTTGCAGGCAGAGCGCGCGGCGCGTGATCTGGCCACCCTTAATCCGGATCTGATCGTGTCAAGTGATCTTGAGCGCGCTCGAACAACTGCCGAGGCATTAGCCCAGATCGTCGCGTTACCGGTTCAGACGGACGAGTCTTTGCGGGAAACGTACGCGGGCGATTGGCAGGGGCTCACCCGCCAGGAGATTCTTGATCGCGATGGGGATGACTTCTATCGCTGGATCAACGGCGAGGACGTGAAACCCGGGGGAGGGGAGTCCCGCGGGGAGGTTGCAAACCGAGTGGCTCGCGCTGTTCGTCAACATGCCGCGGCCCTGCCGGAGAACGGCACGCTAGTTGTCGCCACGCATGGCGGTGCCGCCCGAGCCGGCATCGGCGAGCTCCTTGGTTTGCCCATTGAATTCTGGGCATCCCTTGGCGGGCTTGTGAATTGCGCTTGGTCGGTTCTGGAAGAACAACATGACGGTCGCTGGCGGCTCGTGGAACATAACGCCCGCTCCCTACCTGAAGAGGTTATTGGCGACGAGAGTTAATCGGTCTGTCTGTGGGGCCGATTTCACCACTGGCCCATCGGCCAGATATGCTCGTGGCCGCACCACGGGGCTGTGGCGCAGCTGGTAGCGCACCTGCATGGCATGCAGGGGGTC
>JBAXUN010000063.1:0-13689 GCA_037129655.1 Actinomycetes bacterium | reverse complement strand
TCGCGTGGGTCGCGTTGCCAGTCTTTGGCTACCTTCACTTGAAGATCGAGGTGAACGCGCGTGCCAAGTAACGCTTCGATTTGGTGACGTGAGGCAATGCCAATGTCACGGAGCCGTGAGCCCTTGTGCCCAATGATGATGGACTTCTGGCTGTCCCGCTCCACATAGAGGCCGGCGTGAATATCGAGTAGCGGATCGTCAGCGCGACGTCCCTCGCGCCAAATCATCTCGTCTACAACCACAGCAATGGAGTGCGGTAGTTCGTCGCGAACACCTTCAAGTGACGCTTCGCGAATCAGCTCGGCCACCATGATGAATTCAGGCTCGTCGGTGAGCTCACCATCGGGGTAGAGCACCGGACCAAATGGAAGCAGCCCGACAAGTAGATCGGACAATAGCTCGACTTGATCACCGGCTACGGCCGAAACGGGCACGACTTCAGCCCATTCAAAGCCAAGCTCCTCGCCAAGACGCGCTACTTCAAGCAGCCGTGCACCGACGACATCGGGCGAGGCAACATCGGTCTTAGTGACGATGGCAACCTTGGGCGTGCGTGATACTGCCGCCAGTTCTTTGGCGATGAATCGGTCTCCTGGCCCAACCGTTTGATCGGCAGGAATGCAGAAACCGATCACATCGACCTCGGCCCAGGTCTCCCGCACGACACTGTTCAGTCGCTCACCGAGCAGAGTTCGCGGACGGTGTAATCCGGGTGTGTCGATCAGGACGAGTTGGGCGTCATCGCGATGGACGATTCCGCGAATTGCGTGTCGCGTGGTCTGCGGCTTACTTGAGGTGATCGCAACCTTCTCCCCCACCAGCGCATTGGTCAATGTTGACTTACCGGCGTTGGGGCGACCAACAAAGCAGGCGAATCCAGATCGAAAATCGGACTGCTGCTTACGTGTTGGCTTCTTACTATCAGGGTTGCTCACAAGATTGATTGTGTACTACTCGACGCGTGTGGGTTACGTCGCGTCGATACGAAGCCCTGAAGTGCCAATCCGATAAGTACTAACGCCGCTCCCACCCACTCGATCGGCAGTAGCCGCTCACCCAAAATGACGACGCTCAGAATCGTTGCAATCACCGGTTCAGCTAGAACAAGGGTTGTCACTGGTCCAGCCGAAAGATGCCGCAATCCGCGTCCAAATAAGACGTAAGCAACCGTCGTTGCTGCCAAGCCGAGCCATAAAACCATCGCAATTCCTGTGGGGGTACCTAGCCACCCGAGCGGTTGGCTGAGCAAAATCGGAACCGAGATCACTGCGCCGAGTCCGAATGCCGAGGCCATTACCTCGTCGCTACTGTGCCCGGAGTTAATCATGTGCTTGGCACCGATCGTGTAGAGCGCATAGCCCGCACTGGCCATGAAGCTCAGCACAAATCCGAGCACACTGATGTGCGAGACCTTGATCCCGGCACCAATCAGGAGCACTAAACCAATCAAACAGATCGCAGTGGCAAAAACCCAGCCAAGGGTTGGCCGATCTTTGAGCACGAGCCATGAGAGCAATCCGCCCAGAATCGGGCCGGTACCGATCGTCACCAAGGTTCCAAGCGCAACCCCGGTTTGCAGCAGAGCGCCGAAAAAGCACACCTGGTACATCGTGGTCATGAGGCCAGCCGCGATCCCCCACGGGGTCTTCCACAAACTGATCGCACCACGACGAGTCGCACCCAACCACGGGAGGACCGCGAGCAAGCCGAGCCCACCAATGACAATGCGCGCCGATCCAACTCCAAGCGGTGTCGTACCACTCGGGCCTAATGCTTGAGCGATTCCCGTCGTTCCAAACAGGCATGCCGCACCAAGGACCGCAATGACCGCTAGAACCCGGCCGCGATGTTCGTGATCACTCATGTGGTTTCGGTGACCAGTACCTCGCCTGCAGGCGACACAATCAACACTGGCACATTCGAACCACCAAGTGCGCCGATCTCACGTCGATCCTGCTCGGTGACTTCAGCAGTCGTCCGCACGATCACCACTGCTTCAATTCCTCGCGATCCAGAACTTGCTGCCTGCGCCACAGCTAAGCCAGCAGCCGAGATCGTAAGTCCATCAAGAGAAACCGTGGAAGCTGAATAGGTACGTCCCGTCTCATCGCGAAGTGCGGCGCCCTCATCGGCACTCACTCGGGCACGGGCGCCACGGGCAAGGGTCACAAGCTTGGCGTCCTCAGGCTTAAGCTCCCCGACCGGAAATTCACTCACCGGTCTCATCCATCCCAGTTACCAGCGGCCGGATGACGCTTGTCGCAGCGCGGTCCTCGTCGGGAACAGCCAATACCGTAGCGATCCGGTTACGACGGCCATGAGCCGACTCTGCGGTCAGTGTCCATCCATCAACGGTGATCTGCGCACCCGGAATTGGCACCCGTCCCAGTCGACGGGCAAGTAACCCACCTACGGTGTCGACACCTTCAATGTCGGCATCAATGCGGGTACCAATGAGGTCGGCAAAGTCCTCCACGTGCATACGTGATTGGACTCGGTACGAACCATTCGCTCGCGGTTCGACCTCTGGGATTTCCGTGTCGTACTCGTCGGTGATCTCGCCGACGATCTCCTCGACCACGTCTTCAATCGTGACCATGCCCGCCGTACCGCCGTACTCGTCGACGACAACCGCGAGGTGCACTCGCGCAGTTTGCATGTCCTTAAGTAAATCGTCCGCGCTCTTACTGTCGGGCACCATGACGACGGGACGCATCAGGCTTGAAACCCGCTCGGTCGTCTCGGCTTCGTGATGTTCAAAGGTGCGACGCGCTAGGTCCTTGAGGTAGATAACCCCAACGACGTCATCAATGTTTTCACCAATCACCGGGATCCTGGAAAACCCGCTGCGGAATGCTAGCGATAGACCCTGGCGCAGAGTCTTGGTCGATTCGATTACGACCATTTCCGTTCGCGGCACCATCAGCTCACGCACGATTGTGTCGCCAAACTCGAACACCGAGTGGATCATCGCGCGCTCATCGTCCTCGATGACATCGCTGTCACCGGCTAAATCAACGAGTTCGCGCAACTCCGTTTGTGAAGCGAAGGGACCCTCGCGGAATCCTTTACCGGGGGTGATCGCGTTTCCGAAGAGAATCAGCAGACGAGTGATCGGCGACAAGATCGCCGCCAACAACTTGGCAATTCCTGCCGCACGCATCGCAATAGCCTCTGAGTGTTGTGCACCCAAAGTGCGCGGGGCAACGCCGAGAGCGATGTAGCCAACAACCGTCATGACGATGGCGGCTTCAAGGACTTGCAGCCACACCGGCCCGGGCGTCCGTGCGACGAACACCCGAGTTACCAGAACCGTGGCCGCGGCAAGCAGAGCCATGTGACAAAACAGTAAGACATTGACGTATCGAGCACGATCGTCAAGTAGCGGAAGTAGCCGTGCCGCACCCTTGACTCCATCGCGTTGAAGTTCCTCGGTGCGAGCCCGTGACACCTTTGCGATTGCTGTTTCAGCAGCGACAAGGAATCCGGCGATGACGATGAATACTGCGGCCAGACCCCACGAGATCACGTCGGCGGTCATCCGGTCCCCCTGATCGCATTCCACGACATCAACAGTTCCCCTTGCAGCCCAAACATTTCTTCATGCTCGTCGGGTTCACCATGGTCGTAACCCAAGAGGTGCAAGATTCCGTGAGTGAGTAGAAGAGAGATTTCGTCGTCGCGTGAGTGACCTGCCGTCGAGGCCTGGGCCGCAGCTACGTCTGGGCAGATAACGACATCCCCCAGCACACCTGGCTCGGATTCCTGACCCTCGACTCCCGGCCGTAACTCATCCATCGGGAAGGACAGCACGTCGGTCGGGCCCGGCTCATCCATCCACTCAACATGCAGTTCGGTCATCGCCGGCACATCAACAAAAACGAGTGAAAGCTCAGACTCAGGATGAATCAGTAGTCGATCCAGCATGAACCGGGCTTGGCGCGCGAGTACGTCGACGTCAATGTCGGCGTCGGTCTCATTGAGTACTTCGATCGTCATCAACAGTGACCTTAGCGAAGACCTCGTCGGTCTGGAGGACGTTGCGCGGCATCTGCCTGTTTCGCATCGAACTCCGCATACCGATCGACGATCTTTCCCACGAGCCGGTGACGCACGACATCTTGACTGTTCAAGCGACAAAAGGCGATTTCATCGAGCCCGTCCAGGATTCCTTCAACAACCTTCAAACCACTGGCCGTACCTGACGGCAGATCGACCTGCGTCGTGTCTCCGGTGACAACCATCGTCGAGCCAAAGCCGAGGCGAGTCAGGAACATTTTCATCTGCTCAGGCGAGGTGTTTTGCGCTTCGTCGAGGATGATGAATGCGTCATTGAGAGTGCGACCACGCATGTACGCAAGTGGTGCCACCTCGATGGTGCCGCTGGTCATCAAACGCGGTATCGAATCTGGATCAATCATGTCGTGCAAAGCGTCGTAAAGAGGGCGCAGATACGGATCGATCTTTTCCGACAGCGTGCCCGGTAGGAAGCCGAGCCGCTCACCGGCTTCAACGGCTGGACGAGTCAAGATGATGCGGCTCACAGCCTTGGCCTGTAGAGCTTGAACGGCCTTAGCCACCGCGAGATACGTCTTACCGGTGCCCGCAGGGCCGATACCGAAAACGATCGTGTTTACGTCGATCGCATCGACATAGCGCTTCTGATTGAGCGTTTTGGGACGGATGGTGCGACCGCGATTCGACAAGATGTTTGCCGTCAAAACTTCAGCTGGCCGTACCTCACTGTTATCGCGCAGCATGCTGATGGAGCGCTCAACCGACTCACGCGTTAGCCCTTGCCCAGTTCCTACAACTGTTAACAGCTCGGCGAACAACTGGTCGACTAGGGCTACCTCACTAACCACCCCATTGACAGTGATCTCGTTACCGCGGACGTGCAGATCCACCGCTGGGAAACTGCGCTCGATAACGCGCAGATGCTCATCAGCTGAGCCGAGCAGGCTGACCATGTTGAGTGATGTCGGGACGATGATCTTGACCTGCGTATCTGTTGCTGTGGTCATGGGTGCCGGCCTAACTCGGCCGTCGCTACCTTCCAAGATTGTGGGCCGCCGTGCGACCACTGTTGTGACGAGCGTGGTGCTTCCTATCGTACGGCCACAAGGCGGTCGCGCGCCCTTCTAAATCTGAACAGCAATCTAACCGGGCGGCCACGACAGGCTTCGGCCAGCCAGGATGTGGGCATGCACATGGCCAACGGTCTGACCCGCATCTGACCCGGTGTTGAATACGACCCGAAATCCATCGGCAAGTCGCTCCGCCGCGGCGATCGTGGAGATAGCTGCGATTAGTTCACCAGCGAGTGCTGGATCCTGCGCACCCAACTCGGCGACATCGGCGAAGTGCGCTTTGGGGATCACCACGATGTGGACGGGCGCCTGCGGGGCGATATCGCGAAAGGCGAGTATCCGATCGGTATTCAGAACCGGGGAGGACGGGATTTCTCCTGCGGCTATGCGGCAAAACAGACAGTCCGAATTACTCATGACCCAACCGTACTGGTCGGTCGTCGGCCAGAAACACTGTCACCACAGTCCGGTCAGAGCCGATACCACCGAGATTGCTGCGCCACCGGCAGTTGAGGTGCGTAAAACATGTGATCCTAGACGGCTAGCTTGTCCCCCAACCGCGATAAAGGCAGCTAGCTCCTCATCGGAGATTCCACCTTCCGGGCCGACTATGAGTACAACCTCGGTCGGGCATGAATCCTTCACCGATAGCAGTTGAGCCGCCAGAGATGCTTCGGCACTTTCATGGAGTACGTAGGCGACACCGTTCGACTCAACCGCGGCGCGGATCCGGGCCGCAACTGCAGACGTCGACTCGATCCCCGCGATCTGCGGGATGAACGCACGTCGAGACTGCTTTGACGCTTCACGGGCGGTCGTTTGCCACTTATCGACACCGCGTTCGGCCTTATCGGCCTTCCACTGTGCAATTGATCTCGCGGCCGACCACGGCACGATCACATCAACGCCGACCTCAGTCATCAGTTCGATAGCGAGGTCGGCGCGATCACCCTTGGCCAGAGCCTGAACGACGATGATCTTTGGACTCGTAACCTCATGCTGCACAACGTCATCCACTGTCATGACGAGCTGATCACGGCCAATGATGTCGGCAACGAAACCGTGAGCGACCCGGCCACGACCATCACTCACGAGCAGCCGCTCACCCACGGCAAGGCGCTTAACCGAAACTGCGTGACGGCCGTCTGCCCCCGCGATGACGAGTGAGCCCGAATCGGAAATAGACTCCGGAATCTCATCAATGAAGAAAAGCGGCGCTGTCATGGTTAACGACAAGCTGCCTAAGAATTGAAGGCGTCGCGGATACGAGAGAAGAAGCTTCCTTGCGATGAGCTCTGGTGCAGTGTTGGCTCAACCCGCTCTTCGTTGCGCAATGTTGCCAACTCACGCAGCAATTCCTCTTGCCGCTCATCAAGTTTCGTTGGCGTCGCAACCTCAATGTGGACGTAGAGATCGCCACGACCACTACTGCGCAGTCGCGCTGTTCCCTTCTGGCGCAGCACAATTCGCTGTCCAGACTGAGTGCCAGCCTTCACGTCAATGGTTTCATCACCGTCGAGGGTTGTCAGCGGGATCATGGTTCCAAGTGCCGCGGCCGTCATAGGTACCGTGAGGGTGCAGTGCAGATCGTCGCCGTCACGGGTGAAGAACTCATGCTGCTTTTCCACGATCTCGATGTACAGATCGCCAGCCGGTCCGCCACCTTGGCCGACCTCACCTTCACCACGAAGCTGAATGCGCGTACCCGTTTCGACGCCAGGCGGAATCTTGATCGTCATCGTGCGACGAGTGCGTACCCGACCTTCACCGGAACACTCCGGACACGGATGCGGAATGAGGGTGCCGAATCCCTGACACTGCGGGCACGGCCGCGAGGTCATGACCTGGCCGAGGAAACTACGCTGCACCGATTGAATTTCACCGCGACCCTGACACATTGTGCAAGGGACGACATCGGTATTTGCTGCAGTTCCAGCGCCGGCACAATCCACGCAAGCGACGGCAGTGTCGACAGCGATATCGCGGGCGCCGCCAAAGGTAGCGTCGTTGAGATCAACTTGAAGTCGGATCATGGCGTCCTTACCGCGGCTGATCCGTTGACGTGGTCCACGGGTTTGGCCACCAAAGAAGGCGTCCATGATGTCGCCGAACCCAAACGCACCAGGTCCGAATCCCCCACCGCCACCACGTGGATCACCACCGAGGTCGTACATTTGTCGCTTCTCGGGATCGGACAGCACCTCGTAGGCAGCCGTCACATCCTTGAACCGATCCTGAGTGGCCTCGTCAGGATTAACGTCCGGGTGTAGCTCGCGCGCGAGTTTGCGGTACGAGCGCTTGATCTCCTCAGGCGTCGCATCGCGCGCAACCCCGAGTACGTCGTAGTAGTCAGTAGCCATGGCGTATCACTGCTGCTCAGTCAGGATGCGACCGACGTAACGTGCCACCGCACGTACAGATCCCATCGTGCTCGGATAGTCCATCCGGGTCGGACCGACAACACCCATTTGCGCCACTACTTCATCTCCTCGGGCGTAGCCCACTGTGACAACTGACGTTGATGTCAGTCCTTCAACTTCATTTTCATGACCGATCCGCACGCTCAACGAATCACCGGACATGCTCTCACCGAGCAGGCGCAACAACACCATTTGCTCTTCAAGTGCTTCAAGGACCGGACGTACCGAGCCACCCCAATCCTCGCCGAACGCCGCCAGGTTGGACGTGCCGGCCAACATCACTCGCTCTTCGTGACGCTCAACGACCGTTTCGAGAAGGCTGGCGATGATCGCTGACACACCGGGCCGCTCATCTGGTGAGAACTCGGCCACAAGTCCGCTGACCTTCGGCGCCACGTCGACGAGGCGGATGCCCGTGGCAACCTCAGAAATTCGTGAGCGCAGCCGAGCGAGCAGATCGTCAGAGATCGGGAACTGGATATCGATAACGCGTTGCTCGACCCGGCCGGTGTCAGCAATGAGCACCATCAGGACGCGCTGATGACCGAGTCCCACCAGTTCAATGTGGCGAACCGTCGAACGGGTAAGTGACGGGTATTGAATCATCGCGACCTGGTGGGTCAGTTGCGAAAGGAGGCGAACCGAACGCTGCATAACATCGTCGAGATCAACCGCACCATCGAGAAACGACCCGATCGCTCGCTTTTCCGCACCCGATAGGGGCTTGACCTGCGAGAGCCGATCCACGAAGACTCGGTAGCCCTGATCGGTCGGGATGCGCCCGGCACTGGTGTGCGGCTGCGCGATCAAGCCCTCATCTTCCAGAGCGGCCATATCGTTGCGGATCGTGGCTGGGCTAACGCCCAGCGAGTAACGCTCGACGAGAGATCGTGAACCAACAGGCTCATGGGTGGCGACGTAGTCTTCAACGATGGCGCGTAGCACTGCGAGCCGACGATCCTCCGTCACGCGTCCTCCAACCCATTTCTGGCACTCCCTTAGCCTGAGTGCCAAGTCTACGGGGTTTAACTCAATCACTCATTTCGACGCGATAAGCGCGGTTTCTACCCATTCGACTCGCTACGGTGGAGGTGATAGCTCGCACGGGGCGGGCGAAAGGGGACATTAGAATGAGCTTTCCACCGCTTCCACCCGAGGAGCCAGACTTCAGCCTGCCGGGTGGCGCCTCAGTACCCGAGCCCACACCGCCGGTAGTGCCACCCACTGTTCCATCGGTGCCACCGGTAGCACACGCCCGGCTTCTTCAGCCTGGTCCTGCTAGTCGCATTGTCGATCCTGTCGTTCCTAGCCACGGTCGGCCTGTACCGCGCGGCCTTGAAACGTACGCAAGGTGAAACACCACGTTTCGACATGCTCATGAGCAGCGAAAATCTGGTGCCGTACATCATCACCAGCATCGTCATGGGTCTGTGTATCGCTCTGGGATTGATCGCCTTCTGCATCGGCTTACTCATTGTGGGGACGTTACTTATCTTCGCGCCCTGGCATTCACTAGATACTGGTGCTGGAGTCGGTGAAGCCTTCTCTAAGAGCTACAAGCAGGTCATTGGGAATCTTGGTGGAGTTATCTTGCTGATCCTGATTGCGTTAGCAGGGGCATTCATCTCGATCTGCACATGCGGTATCGGCACGTTCTTCGTCACACCGTTCATTGCCCTGATGACCGCCCATGTCTACCGCCAGGTAAACGGACAGGCCATCGCACCGGCATAACATTCGTCCATCTCATCAGGGGCGCTAGCTCAGTAGATCAATGGCAAGGCGATCTGCGAGCAGGCGCCCCTTTTGCGTGAGCGTTACCCTGCCTGTTTGCGCCCAATCGCCGTCTACCAAGCCATTGTTCGTCGCGGTGTCGACGACGGTTAGTTGTTCGGCTGACAAGCCGGCAGCGACAAGTCCTTCCTTCAACCGGATAGCTAACAAAATCTGCTCATCACGTTGCTGTTCATTGGTGAGGATTTCGCGGGCCTGCGCAGGGCTTAAATCGGCGGCAATCCGATCACCGTATGCGCTTGGATGACGAACATTCCACCAGCGGGTACCAGCGATATGCGAGTGCGCACCGGGTCCGATCCCCCACCAGTCATCACTGCGCCAGTAGGCCAAATTGTGGCGACATTCGCCACCGGGCTTGGCCCAATTGCTCACCTCGTACCAGTCCAATCCTGCTGACGTGAGGGCTTGGTCAGCTTGGACGTAGCGATCGGCGGCCACGTCGTCATCGACATCGGCGATCTCACCTCGACGTACCTTGCCCGCAAGCCGCGTGCCATCTTCGACGATCAACGAATAGGCAGACACATGATCAGCACCGCTGGAGATGGCAGCATCAAGTGAGCGAGCGAAATCGTCACGAGTCTCACCCGGGGTGCCATAGATCAGATCGACATTCACGTGCTCGAAACCTGCCGCCTGAGCCTCGCGAACGGCTTGCATCGCACGGCCCGGTGTATGCGTACGCTCCAGAACCTGCAGAACATTCGTCGCCACACTTTGCATTCCGAATGAGATGCGCGTAAAACCCGCTGATCTCAACACGTCTAACGATTCTGGGTTTACCGAGTCAGGGTTCGCCTCCGTCGTTACCTCCGCACCGGCCGTCAGGCCAAACTGATCGCGGATCGCATCAAGCATGCCGGCCAGATCTTGGGCTGGTAGGAGCGTTGGGGTGCCACCACCGACGAAGACCGTGGAGACCGGCACATCGCGGTCACCCAGAATCCGACGTGCCAGGTGCACTTCTGCGATTGCCTGAGCGGCATAGCCACTCTGGGATGCAGACGCCCCTAGTTCGGACGCGGTGTAGGTGTTGAAATCGCAGTAGCCACAGCGGCTTGCACAGTAGGGAACGTGGACGTAGAAGGAGAACGGCCGCTGTCCGAATTCCTCCGACGAAGTAGCGGGAAGTGAACCGTCCGTTGGTGCGGGTTCGCCGTCAACGGGTTGCGAAGGCATTGGTCTTCAAGCAGATAGAGCTCATGAATTCGGATACATCGATTCGATGACGTCAGCAAAAGTGGTTTCAACAACCTTGCGCTTAATCTTCAGGCTTGGCGTGAGTTCCCCATCTTCAACCGACAGGTCACGGGGCAGGATCCGAACATCCTTGATCGTCTCCCAACGGTTCAGGCCCGAGTTGAGTTCGGTCATCGCATCGCGAACGATTGTGTCGATCTGGGGTGCGGCGGCCCACTCGGCCATGCCGCCCTCGATTCCAGCGGCTTTGGCAACCCCGGGGGTTACGTCAGGATCAAGGGTGACGATGGCGGTCGCGTAGTTACGGCCACTGGCATGCACGATGACATTGCCGAGGATCGGACATAGCGCTTTGAATCGTGATTCGATCAGTGCAGGCGCAATGTACTTACCGCCACTGGTCTTGACCAAGTCCTTCTTACGATCGGTGATGCGAACGTAACCTTCGTCATCGATTTCGCCGATGTCACCGGTAGCAAACCAACCATCACCGATCAGCACCTCGGCCGTAGCCTCCGGCAGATTGTGATAACCGCGCATGATGCCATCGCCGCGAAGCAGGATTTCGCCATCCTCCGCGATCCGCGCTTCCGTTCCTGGGAACGGAATACCAACCGTGCCAACCCAATTGTGGTCCAGGCGTCCTACGCAGGCTCCGGCCGAGGTTTCGGTGAGTCCGTAGCCCTCGAGGATCGTCAGCCCAACGGCGGCAAACCACATACTCACGTCCTTGGACAGTGCCGCCGAACCCGAAATCATGAAATCAATGTTTCCGCCGAGCCGCTCACGAACTTTCCCGAGCACCAGACGATCAGCGATCTTGTGCTGCGCCGATAAGGCAAACGGAACGGACTTTCCAGCCAGCGTCAGCTCGGCCACCTGTTGGCCAATACCTATTGACCAGTGATAGATCGATGCCTTCGCTCCGCCCTCGGACTCAGTGGTCGATTGCACTCGGGCGTATACCTTTTCGAAGATGCGCGGCGCACCACCCATGAAGTTCGGCTTGATCTCAGCCAAGTTGTCGATGATTTTGTCGACACGACCATCAACAGCGGTGGTGAACCCTAACTGAAGCTGTGCAGAGATGAGCACCTTGCCGAAGGAGTGTGACAGCGGAAGCCACAGGAAGTGCGTCTTGTTAAGCGGATCGGTGATCAAACCCATCGCGTCAATTGCCGCACCCTCGTACGTCCAATTCTTGTGCGTCAGTTCGACGCCCTTGGGCTTACCCGTCGTACCTGAGGTGTAGATCAGGGTCGCAAGGTGATCTGATCGCACTGCGTCATTCGCCCGCGTAACAGCATCGGCATCAGAGGCCAAAAGTGTGCGACCGCGAGCAGCCAAATCATCGAGGGTGATAACCCACTCGTCAGTACGAATAGCCGGATCGACACCAGCCGTGTCCATCATGATGACGCAATCAACGCCACCGATCGCCTCGCGCTGCTCGAGTAGCTTGCCCAATTGCTTAGCATCTTCGGCAACGACGAAACGTGAACCCGAATCGCTGATGATGTAGGCAACATCTTCAGAGTTCGTAGACGGATACACCGTGGTCGTCGCACCGCCGGCGCACATCACCGCAAGGTCGGCGAAGATCCACTCGAGTCGCGTTGTGGACGCGATCGCAACACGCTCTTCTGGTTGCAGGCCAAGGGAGAGAAAACCAGCTGCGAGGTCGACGACGCGCTCGTTACTGCGCGCCCACGTCCAGGACTCCCAACCTGTAGCGGTCGGGGCACGAAAGGCCTCATGTGCTGGGGTCGCTTTCACGCGTGAGAACAGGAGCGCACCCATGGACGTCGCCGGGCTCGGGAGGGTCTCCGGAGCAACACTGGTGCGGCCGGCACTCGGCACGATTGACTCGGACATGACGACCTCCCATGCAACTCCGGATGATCCAGAGTTCTCGTAACGGAAGCGTAGTGGGACAACCGCTCGCTTGCTGGACTTCCAGCCACTCCGGTCCAGAATCGCCGCGACAGCTATTTCGGTTTGGCTGGGGATTCGTCCGTTGACAGCGCCGCGATGAAGGCTTCCTGAGGCACTTCAACTCGCCCAACCATCTTCATCCGCTTCTTACCTTCCTTCTGCTTCTCAAGCAGCTTGCGCTTTCGGCTAATGTCACCGCCGTAGCACTTGGCCAGAACGTCTTTGCGGATCGCCCGGATACTTTCGCGGGCAATCACTCGAGCACCGATCGCGGCCTGAATTGGTACCTCAAACTGCTGGCGCGGGATCAGATCCTTGAGCTTGCCGGCCATGTGCACGCCGTAGGCATATGCCTTGTCCTTGTGAACGATCGCCGAAAAAGCGTCGACGGCGTCACCATGCAGCAGGATGTCCACCTTCACCAGATCAGAGGCCAGCTCACCAATGGGTTCGTAATCGAGTGAGGCATAGCCCCTGGTTTTGGACTTCAACGCATCGAAGAAGTCGAACACGATCTCTGCCAGCGGCAGGGTGTAGCGCAGTTCGACACGGTCCTCAGATAGGTAATCCATTCCCATCAGCGCACCACGCCGGGTCTGACACAACTCCATGATTGCGCCGACGTAATCGCTCGGCGAAAGGATCGTCGCGCGCACAACTGGTTCGTTTACCTCAGAGATTTTGCCTGAGGGAAACTCACTCGGATTCGTGACAATGAGTTCGCTGCCATCGTCCATGATGACGCGGTAGACGACGTTGGGCGCGGTCGAGATGAGATCGAGGTTGAACTCGCGCTCCAGTCGCTCACGCACGATCTCGAGGTGCAGCAAGCCAAGGAATCCGCACCGGAAACCGAAACCAAGGGCCACTGAGGTTTCTGGTTCGTACACCAGGGCAGCATCGTTGAGTTTCAGCTTGTCGAGCGCATCACGGAGTAGCGGGTAGTCAGACCCGTCGAGGGGGTACAGGCCGGAGAACACCATCGGCTTGGGATCGCGATAGCCGCCAAGCGCCTGCGTCGCTCCGCGAAGAGACGACGTAACGGTGTCGCCGACGCGTGACTGACGAACATCCTTCACGCCGGTGATCAAGTAGCCCACCTCGCCGACTCCAAGAGCGGCCGATGGAACTGGTTCTGGAGAAATGACGCCCACTTCGAGCAGTTCGTGCGCAGCGCCCGTACTCATCATCGAGATGCGCTCACGGGTCGAAAGCTGGCCATCGACCACCCGCACGTACGTCACAAC
>JBAXUN010000062.1:0-13820 GCA_037129655.1 Actinomycetes bacterium | reverse complement strand
CCCACGACCTCTTCGTCCCGAACGAAGCGCGCTACCAAGCTGCGCTACACCCCGGTGGAGCCTGTTGAGTCTACGGGGCCGACGCCGCGCTACCAAAACTGGTCTGCTCTAAACGGCTAGCCGCCGCGCGACGCAATCAGCGCAACGCGCCAGTTAGCGTCAGCAGGGTCGCCTCAGGTGGGCAGGCGAACCGCACGGGTGCGTACGGAGAGGTGCCGAGTCCGGCGCTCACATGAAGATACGCCCCGGATTCATCGTCGGCCGGATGGCGCGATAAACCCTTGGCCCGCTTGGTATCGAGGTCGCAGTTGGTAACCAGCGCGCCCACGCCCGGGATACACAGTTGCCCACCATGTGTGTGGCCGGCCAAGATCAGGTCGGCTCGGTCAGCCGTCATCGCGTTGAGTACGCGTAGGTATGGGGCATGCGTCACGCCAACTCGCAGATCTGCCGACGCGTCGAATGGCCCTGCGACCAGGTCGTAACGATCCCGCTCAATATGCGGATCATCCACGCCACGCACATCCCAGCGCTGCCCCGCGACCTCGACAGAACTCCGGGTGTTTGACAGGTCATGCCAGCCAACTGCGGTCAGGCCCTTGATTAGCTCGCCCCACGGAAGTTCAGGTCGGTCAGCGTCGATGACCGACGGGCCGCGAAGGTATTTCCACGGTTGCACGGGCGTGGGCGCGTAGTAGTCGTTCGAGCCAAGCACGAACAGGCCAGGAATCCCAAGAAGTGGATCGAGGGCTTCCAGAACAACCGGCACGCCCTGTTGATGAGCCAGGAAATCACCCGTCACCACAACGAGATCAGGGGCTAGTGCCGCGAGTGATTGCACCCATGCCACTCGTCCCTTATGCCGCGGCGTTAGGTGCAGATCCGAAATGTGCAAAACCTTGATCGGCGTCCCGCCGGTATCGCCGAGGGGCACATTGACTCGGCGAAGGGTGTATCGATGAGCCTCAGCGACCGCATAAGCCAGCCCGGCGGCACCGCACGCGGTGAGACCGACCAGACCTCGGGTAACTGCACTCATCGCCCAAGGATCCCACGATTTGGTCGACGTAGCGCCATACCTGCAGGTCTGTAGTTTGGGCACTGAACGACATGTTCTACGAGCGGTCAGACAAACAGCTGAGTGAGTCATGTGTCAGGTGCGAAGATGGAGTTATGAGTTCACTTGAGCAGCAACTACATGACGACCTAACCGATTCGATTCGCGCACGTGACGAGGTTCGCTCGTCGACCCTGCGGATGGCACTGACGGCAGTGAAGAACGAGGCCGTGTCCGGTGATGCTGCGCGCGAGTTGTCCGACGCCGATGTGATCACTGTGCTCGGACGTGAGGCGAAGAAGCGGCGCGAGTCCGCAACTGCATTCGATGACGCGGCTCGTCCGGAACTGGCTGCACGTGAGCGAGCGGAGCTCGAAGTTCTCGCAACCTATTTGCCCGCCCAACTCACTCATGACGAATTGAATGCACTCGTTGCTGATGCGATTGCTGAAACGGGCGCAGATTCGCCGAAGGCGATGGGTGCCGTCATGAAGGTTCTGACCCCACGAATCGCTGGCCGTGCTGACGGCGGACGGGTCTCGAGCGCTGTAAAGGCGGCGCTAAGCAACTAGTCGTGGAACGGGCGGGAACTGCCCACAAGCCGCTGGGCTAATGCGCGAACCTAACCCGCCTCAGGCTGACGGCTTGGGCGTGGGGGACTTCGTTGGTGGCTTGGTTGGTGGCTTAGACGGACTTGGGGGAGAAGAGGGCGACTGGGATGGAGCAGGTGACGTCTTAGACGGGCTCGGTTTCGGGCTCGGGGTCGGCGACTGGTTGCTGCTTCCAGATGGCGATGGTGTCGTCGAAGGTCCGCTACTTGGTGAACTCGAACTGCTCGGCGACGCAGTGTTGCTTGGCGACGGACACGAGGTAGGCGCAGCCGATGCGTAGAACGTGGGCGAGGGTCCGGTTTGATTTGCACACTGGTTCGGCGGTGGCGGCGTGTAGTAGGCCAATCCGTCCATGGCGACGAGATCGAATGGCGTGGGAGGTGTTCCGGCTAGCGCCGCGGTCATGGCATCACGCCAGATCGGCCCGGGCAGAGTTGATCCGAACACTTGAGGGAAGTACTGACCACCGATGACGATGTCCTTCATCGGGTAGCCGTAGCCTCCGCGCGGGTCGTAAGTAGCCACTGCAGTGGCTAAATCTGGTGTGAAACCGACGAACCACACCGCTGCTGAGTTGTTGACGGTGCCGGTCTTGCCAGCAGCTGGTCGTCCAAGTGACATCGCTGCACCAGTACGACCTGGCAGGGGGCCGTCGATGACCTGGCTCAAAATGGTGGTGACTGAGTCGGCAATGCGTCGGGGGATTACCTGCGTGCAATTCGCATTGGGGATGGGCAGGCTCTTGCCATCACGATCAACGATCTGCGTGATGGCGATTGGTTCGCAGTGAATGCCGTGGTTGGCAAAACCTGCATAAGCGGTGGCCATGCCAAGTGGCGTAACTTCTTGCGTGCCTAGGGTAAAGGATGGAACGCGCTGCAGCTTGGTGCCATCGCCACGATAAAGACCTAGCTTCTGCGCGATCGATGCTGGCTTGCATAGGCCGGTTCGCAGTTCCAATGCCATGAAGTACGTGTTGATCGAGTACGCCGTGCCCTGAAGCATGTTGAATGCGCCGGCTCCGGTTGAGTTGTTGACGGTGTACGGAGCGAACGGTGTGCCGCTTGAGCAGCTGGTGAATCCATCGAATGTCGCGCGCTGCGGGGCGCTGATCACTTCGTATGGCGAGATTCCTGACGAGAGTGCGGCGGCCAAAGTAAATGCTTTGAAGGTTGAGCCGGCCTGCGCGCCGATACTGCCGCCGTCACCAACTCCGACGTTGAAGTTGTACGTCGTATACCCGCGGCCCTTCACGCCCCACGATCGGTTCTGGGCCATCGCCACGATCTCACCCGTCGATGGTCGAACCATCGTCACAGCAGCGACTTTGCGGCTGCTGTCTTTCTGCGGAATGTGCTTTTCGGCTGAATCCTGAGCCGCCTTCTGCGCTACTGGATCAAGGCTTGTTTTGATTGTGTAGCCGCCAACTTTCAGGAAGTTCTGGCGGTCGGCGGGTGTCTTGCCAAAGGCTGGATCGTTGAGCAGTGAGCGGTATACGTAATCGCAGAAGAAGGGCGCATACGAGGTGGTGCACCCGTTGTGTGGACGACTTGGATGAAGGAATGATGCCGTTGGCACAGCACCAGCTTTGGTCGCCTCGGCCTGCGTGATGTAGCCCATGGTGACCATGCGGCCGAGTACCTGTACGCGGCGATTGCGCGATGAATTTGGATTACGCAACGGATCGTAGGCAACTGGCTGCTGCACTGCTCCGGCGAGAGTTGCAGCCTCATCAAGATTGAGGTCCTTCGCGGACTTGTTGAAGTACCGGCGCGAGGCCGCTTCGACCCCGTACGCACCGGCACCAAAGTAAGCGATGTTGAGGTAGCGCTCCAAGATCTGGTCCTTGGTCAGCTGCCGTTCGATCGCCATCGCGTAGCGCATCTCTTTTAGCTTGCGTCCAAGATTTCGGGCGCGAGCTGATGACGCCTCGGCGTCAGTTGTAGCGCTCTCAACGAATACGTTCTTCACGTACTGCTGCGTCAGTGTTGAACCGCCCTGCGTCACACCACCCGTGCCACCGGCATTTCCAACAAGCGCACGCATGACCCCGCGCGGATCCACCCCGTGATGCTGATAGAACCGACCGTCCTCGACCGCGACGATGGCTTGGCGCATGACGGGAGCGATGTTAACCAGGGGAACCTCGACGCGGTTTTGCTCGTAGATCGTCGCAATGAGCGAGCCGTCCGAAGCCACAATTCGAGTGCGTTGTGGCAGCGGCGGAGTTGTCAGCTTATCGGGCAGTGATTCGTAGCCGTCGAAGGCTGCTCGAGTTGCAACACCAACTCCACCGACGAAGGGGATCGCTGCCGCTGCTGTGAGGAGCCCTGCGATGAGACTGATCGCGACAATCAAACCTAGCCGCGTGAACGACGCGGTAAGGGTTGGCGAACGTCTGGGGTTAGAGGGCATCTCACCGGCAATTCTACGTTGTCTTGGGACTGCTGCTATCTATGACGCGGTTCCACTACTGCTACGACGCTTTCACATGCTCGATCGTTCCCCCGCCTGGGAACGGTGAAACCTCCCGGAGAGATAGTGTCCATAGTCATATATGACTAGTAAGGATAGTAATTAATGACCTGACCGAAGCGCCGCGAGGTGCGTAGGTTCGGCAGTGTCGGAGCAAACAGTTCCGGACCGATCTCAGCCGGTGCAGGTGACGCGCCTCACTGCTGGATTGCAGACGATGAGCCTGGGGGTGAGTCCGACGGTGACATGGACATCGGAGTGGACGTCGGTTGCTGCGTGCAAGACCACAGATCCGGACGAGCTATTCGTCCAGGGGGCGGCGCAGAACAGAGTCAAGACCATTTGTGTCTCATGTTCGGTTCGTACCGAATGTCTGGCCGACGCACTCGATAACAACATCGAATTCGGTGTTTGGGGCGGAATGACCGAGCGCGAACGACGCGCCCTGCTAAGGCGGCGACCACACGTTACGTCGTGGCGACAACTGCTCGAGACCGCTCGCTCTGAGTACGACGTCACCATCACCGATCTCACCGAACTCGATCTGCGGGCCAGTCGGGCGGGTTAGCCGTCCGCCAGCGCTTGGCCGATTGTTCGCAAGTCGGCCAAGTCCGTAACGTCAGCCGGCATCGTAGGTACGACCGCAATCGGCACGTGACGGTGGGCGGAGGTAAACCGTTCTGCCAGCCGTCGTTGCCGGTCTTGCGTCGCCACCAGTTGGGCATGAATTCGAAGCACTGCAGCGCTCGTTTCCGCGGCGAGGTCGGACAGTCGAGCCGCCGCCGATGTTGCAGTCGCTGCGTCAAGACCGGATGCCGTTGTCGACGCCACGCGGTTAAGCACAAGGCCAGCCAGCGGCATGTCGTCACCGTCAAGCCGCTCAACGAAGTAGGACGCCTCGCGTAGCGCATCACGTTCTGGTGCAGTTATGACAACGAAGGCAGTGTCGTCGGCTTTGAGCATCGCGTATGTTTCGTCAGCGCGTTCCCGGAATCCGCCGAAAAGCGTGTCGATGGATGCCACGAACTGTTGAACATCCGTGAGCACCTGACCACCAAGGATCTTGCTCAGGACGGATGTGAAAACCCCGAAACCGGCTGACAGAACACGCATATACGCTCGGCCGCCGGCCTTTGCTGGCGCAGCGAGTAGTCGAATGAATCGGCCGTCTAGGAACGATCCGAGGCGTCGAGGAGCGTCGAGGAAGTCGAGTGCTGATCTCGATGGCGGAGTATCGACGACGATGAGATCCCATCGGTTCTCCACAACCGCGCTATTGCGAAGCTGACCGAGCTTTTCCATTGCCATGTACTCCTGCGTACCGGCGAATGAGCTCGAAAGTGATTGATAGAAAGGGTTGGCCAAGATGGTGGCTGCTCGCTCCGGATCGGCTGCAGACTCGACGAACTCATCGAAGGTCCGCTTCATGTCGAGCATCATCGCGTCGAGTGAGCCACCGCCCTCGATCCCCAAGACAGGGCGTGGGTCATTGTCGAGGTGGCCGAGTCCTAGTGATTGAGCGAGCCGACGTGCCGGGTCGATCGTGAGCACTACGACCTTGCGTCCCTGTTCAGCTGCGCGCAGAGCCAGAGCCGCCGCCGTTGTGGTTTTACCGACGCCGCCAGCACCACAGCAGACGATGATTCGGACCGTGGTGTCCGCGAGCATTGCGTCAACGTCGAACACTGAGCTCTTGGGTACAACGGCATGTGCGTTGCTCATGCCACTCCCTGATCTCGAAGTGCCTCGGCCAAGTCGTACAGGCTGCCAGGATCGATCCCATCAGGACGGAACGGTAGCTCGTAGGTTGGTCGACTAAGTGCGGCAATTGTGAGCCGTTCACGGTCCTCGAGGGCGACTCGTTCAGCATGGTCCGCAGACTCGCTAATTAGCGCTGCGAGGGTCGAATCGTTAGCTGTGATCCCGACTGACTCAAGGTCAATCGCAAGTTGAACGAGGTCGAGCGTGTGGGTGAGTGCCCTTTGCTGGTCGACTCCCGAGAGCAAAGGGATACGCACTTGATTGACGATGATCGCGCCGACCGGTAATCCTTCAGCGGTCAATTCAGCGATTGCATCCCCGGTTTCCTGAACTGGCATCTCTTCAAGAAGGGTCACCACGTGAACCGCCGTCTGCGGTGAAGCTATAACGGCCATAACTGCGTCTGCCTGGGATCGGATCGGACCCGTCTTCGCTAGATCAGCTATCTCGTTGTTGACGTTCAGGAATCGGGTGATGCGTCCTGTCGGCGGAGCATCCATGACCACTGCGTCGTAGACATAGTCGCCGCCCGACTTACGTCGAACCGCTTCCTTCGTCTTGCCGGTCAATAGAACGTCTCGTACACCTGGCGCGATTGTGGTCGCGAAGTCAATGGCACCCATCTTCTTGAGTGCTGAACCAGCCCGGCGCAGGTTGTAGAACATGTCGAGGAATTCAAGGAGCGCTTCCTCGGAGTCGAGAGCATTGCCGAACACTTCTCCGCCGTCGGGCGCCGACGCGATCCGACGGTCGTTGTAGTCCAGCGGTGGAACGTCGAAAAGCTGAGCAATCCCCTGACGGCCTTCGACTTCGATGAGCAAGACGCGTCGGCCACCAGTGGCCAAGGCGAGCGCGAGAGCGCCGGCAACCGTGGTCTTCCCGGTTCCACCCTTACCGGTGACGACGTGAAGGCGGACGCCCTCCCAATCGGAGTCGGTTTCGTGGGCCACGTAGTGAGCGTACGCGGCGGACACGAACTCGGCCCGATGGGAGGGCAATGTGGCCGCAGCGCGCTGCAGGCTTTAGGGTCAGGCCATGACCACATGGGAGTACGCCACGGTTCCATTGCTCGTTCACGTGACGAAGCAAATTCTTGATACCTGGGGACAAGACGGCTGGGAGCTCGTTCAAGTCGTGCCCGGTCCCAACAGCGAATCAATGGTGGCCTACCTCAAACGACCAAAGGCGGGATGACACATGAGTAACGTTGAACAGCGACTGGCCGAGATTGGCCGAACTGTGCCGGATGTTGTGCCGCCAGTGGCTGCGTACATTCCCGCGGTGCGTTCTGGGTCCTACATTTACACGTCGGGACAGTTGCCTATGGTTGCCGGTGCGCTCGCTGGCACCGGAAAGGTTGGCGCCGAAGTAACTCCCGAGGATGCGAAGGAGCTTGCGGCAACCTGCGCGATCAATGCGATCGCTGCCATTAAGTCTGTGATCGGCGATCTAGACAAGGTTGTTCGCGTGGTGAAGGTGGTCGGGTTCGTTGCTTCGGATCCATCCTTCACTGGTCAGCCAGGTGTGATCAATGGTGCGAGCGAATTGCTCAAGCAGGCCTTCGGTGATGCAGGCGTGCACGCGCGCTCTGCTGTCGGTGTTGCGGTGTTGCCGCTCGACGCGCCCGTCGAAGTTGAGATCATCGTTGAGGTTGCGGACTAGCAGGTTCGTTTTCGCTCCTAGTTGTCGATAGCGGGACGTTATGTCGTTGAGCAGGGACGAGGTCTGGGTGCCACCTGTTCCGCGACATGCCTCGACGGTGTGTCTCGTCAGAGATGGCCGCGACGGCGTAGAGGTCTTTGTCATGCGACGCAAGTCGTCGATGAAGTTTGCACCGAGGATGTATGTGTTTCCCGGCGGGGCCGTTGAACAGACCGATGGCGACGTCCCTTTTGTCGGGCAGATTGATCTCGCGCGTGCCGCTGAGCAGTTGTACAGCGACACTCCGGCTGCCGTGATCGCTGCTGCCGCAAGGGAAACCTTCGAAGAGTGTGGAGTGTTGATTGCCCGCACTGCAGACGGAAGTCTGGCAACATTCGACGAGGAGCTAAAGCGGGATCGAGCCGATCTTGTTGCCGATGGCCTGTCCTTCACCGAGTTGCTGACTCGTCGTCAATTGCGCGTCGATGACTCCGCACTCGTTTCACTGGCTCACTGGGTAACCCCTGAAAACGAGCCCCGGCGATTCGACGTTCGCTTTTTCGTCGCAGCTCTGCCCGAAGGTCAGCACACATACGAAGTGGACGAAGAAGCCGATCGCACGCAATGGATCCGTCCCGCCGATGCGATAGAGGCTTGGAATGCTGGATCGTTGGACATGTGGATTCCCACCGCATCCACAATGAGGCTGCTGATGAACGGCGACACTGCCGCCGACGTGGTTGAGAATTCACGTGGCCGACACGTTGTTCCAGTGCGTCCGCACGAAGTGGCCTTGCCAACCGGAGAGCTCGCATGGCACCTAGTTCACGATCGCACCATGGAAGTTCTCGAGCCGATGGATCCAAAGGACATGGCCTCGGAGACTGCCGTGGTTCGTCGAACATGAGTGGAGCCCACGCATGAGCGGTCGTCTGGTACCTCTCGGCGGTTCAGAAAAGTGGCGCGGTGGATGGGTATCTGAACGTAGCAATTGCGTGTTGGCACCCAATCCGTCGGCGATGACCCTAGATGGAACTAATACCTGGATCCTGCGTGAGCCGGGTTCGTTTGAGTGCATCGTCATTGACCCAGGCCCGCACGATCTACCCCATTTTGATGCAATACAACTCGCCGTCGACGGTGCAGCGGTCACCCAAATTCTCCTCACGCACGGACACGAGGATCACTCCGAGGGGGCCAGAGGGCTCGCTGATCGGGTAGGTGCTCCTATCTCTGCGCTAGATCCGGAGTATGTGTACGGATCGCAGGGACTTCACGGTGGCGATGTTATCGAGGCGGGTGGATTGGAACTGCATGTTGTTGCCACGCCCGGCCACACAGCAGATTCACTTTCCTTCTACGTGCCAGCCGATTCGGCTGTGTTAACCGGCGATACGGTCTTGGGCCGAGGATCGACGATGGTCGCCCATCCCGACGGCAATCTTGGTCAGTACCTTCGCTCACTTGACGTTCTCGAGGCGCTGGCCCGAAGAACTGATGCGCACCTGCTACTTCCAGGACACGGCCAAGCCCTACTTGATCCGGCTGGCGTGATCAGCGGGTACCGTCTGCACCGACAACAACGACTCGATCAGGTTCGCGCAGCGCTTGGGGCCGGCGCGCAGACAGCGGACGAGGTAGTGGCATCGGTTTACGCGGATGTACCCCGGGAGTTATGGCCGGCTGCCTTAGTGAGCGTTCAAGCGCAACTTGCCTACTTAAACGAAGCGGCGTCTAACTAGCGGGCGCGACGCTGCAAGCGCTCGGTGTCAATCAAGACGACGGATCGTGATTCAAGTCGCAACCAACCACGTGATACGAAATCAGCCAGAGCCTTGTTGACCGTCTCGCGTGATGCGCCGACGAGTTGGGCGAGCTCTTCTTGGGTCATGTCATGGGTGACATGAAGGCCATCAGCCTCCATATGTCCAAATCGTTCGCCGAGGTCCAACAGCGCTTTAGCCACGCGGCCCGGCACGTCGGAGAAGACCAAGTCAGACAGAGTCTCGTTGGTTCTGCGAAGACGTCTGGCCAGAGCCTGCAGCAGTGCCTCGGCAACCTCGGGGCGTCCCGTCAGCCATGGTCGAAGTGCTTGGTGACCAAGCCCGAGCACTGCGACGTCGGTGAGTGCGGACGCTGTCGCCGTTCTGGGGCCCGGGTCGAACAGTGAGAGCTCGCCAAACATCTGGCCTTCACCCATGACTGCAAGCAGGGTTTCGCGGCCGTCTCCCGACGAATGACTGAGTTTGATCTTGCCCTCAGTTACGACGTAGAGGCGATCGCCCGGATCTCCCTCTGAGAACAGAATGTCACCCTTGAGGAGTCGGGTTTCTTCCATTGAAGACTTCAGTGCGGCGGCACCTTCTGCGTCGAGCACGGCAAACAGCGGTGCTCGCATCAGGACGTCATCCACGAATGTCCTCCGAGAGTTCAGGGCCGTCTGACGGCGGCATTGCTCACCTTATGTTTTTTACTCAGTCTGGCCAAAACAACATGTGAAGGACAGTCTGGCGTATTTCCCCTCGCGGGGGGCCACATGGTCGGCATTTGTCCCATGGAGAAGATGTAAAAAGTCGTGGCTGGACCGCGACGAACGATGGTCGGGTGCCGGCCGCGCGGCGCAGGATGTTTAGGCGAACGGGTCGGTTGGCAAGATCTGGAGTGCCAGTAGGGGTTGTTCGCGGTACCGGGCAATTAGCTCATTGGTGGCAACATCGATTCCGCGAAACAGTTCACTGCGGAATTTCGACAGCTGTTCCTCAGCGGATTCAAGATCGGTGACGAGTTTTGCCGTTGCCACGGTGTCGCCAGGTGCGACTTGTCGTGCCCAAACCTCTGCGAGATCTGGCAGCGGTGGGATGTCGTCAATGGGTAGCACTGAGATGTGAGCGAGTCGGCGATGGGCTGAGGTCGCCTCCGTCAGTACCTTCGCAAGATCGGTTACGGGTGAATGGTCAGTGACATCGGACCGCAGAACGTCCAGCCGGGCCTGAATGATCCGCCTCCAGTATGAGACGCGGGTCTCCTGATCCATCAATTCCGTGCGCAGTGCGCGGAGGTCTTCCAAACTCAAATGATCAAAGCTGATGTTTCGCTCGGGTGGGAGTATGGCGGCTCGGGCAGCCTTACGAGCGGCGCGTCGTTGCGCAGCCTCGTCTGAGACAACGTTCGTGTCGTCTGCCATGGCTCCTCCTCGAGCGCAGATCTGCCACCTCGTTCTTACAAACGAAACAGCGTGACCAGTTGTGCCATGCGAGACACGTGGCCTTATCTTCATCTTCGGCATTCCTCGGAAAACCTTTAGTCGGCCGGGGAAGTTTCTTCTAGGCCCGTGTTCGGGCAGGAGCAACGTACGCTGGACCTGTGCCTTCAGTACCCGCCTCGCAGTCACCGCAAACGTCGCGGACGGCATTTGTACGCCGGGCTCGCCGGATGCACCGAGTATTGGCGGCAACGTATCCAGACGCGCATTGCGAATTGGATTTCACCACTCCCCTCGAGTTGGCTGTTGCTACGATCCTGTCCGCGCAATGCACCGATCGTCGAGTCAACCTCGTAACGCCAACCCTGTTTAAACGCTATGCGACCGCGGCTGACTACGCCTCGGCCGATCGGGCTGAGCTTGAGGAAGTTATTAAGTCCACCGGCTTCTTTCGGGCCAAGACCAACTCGATCGTTGGGCTCGGACAGCAGATCTGTGAACGTTTCGACGGTGAACTGCCAAGCACGTTAGACGAGTTAGTCACGCTGCCTGGAATCGGACGCAAGACCGCGAACGTCATCTTGGGTGACGCCTTTGGAGTGCCCGGCATAACCGTTGACACCCACTTTGGCCGCCTTAGTCGACGGTTCGGGTGGACTGAATTGCAAGATCCGGTCAAAGTGGAGATCGAGGTTGGGGAACTCTTCGAACGACGAGATTGGACGTTGTTGTCACATCGAGTGATCTTCCATGGACGTCGTTGCTGTCATGCCAAAAAGCCAGCCTGCGGCGCATGTCCACTTGCCGCAATGTGTCCTTCGTTCGGAGTAGGTCCCACAGATCCAACGATTGCTGCGGCGCTGATCACGACGCAGGGTCCACGTTGAGTAGCGTCGGCTGGGCGCAGGGGGTTGGCCAGGCAGGGCGAGCGAACGGCTCGCCGCGAGCCGGCGAGATGATCGTCCCCAAGCTGCCGACGATGCCCGCTTGGCTCGCTGAGTTGGAGCAAGTCGTAGCGACCGTTCAGGCTGAACAGTTGTCTCGCTTCCTGCCACCCCCCGAGGGAGGACGTGAAGCCGCGGTTCTGCTGCTGTTCGGCCATGGTCCGCAAGGTCATGACGTCGTCCTCATTCAGCGAGCGGCCACACTTTCGAGTCACGGTGGTCAGGTTGCGTTTCCGGGTGGTGTTATTGACCCGGACGATGATGGCCCAATTGCCGCAGCATTACGTGAGGCACGTGAAGAAGTTGGAGTGGACACCGACGGTATCCACATCATCGGAAGTTTGCCGGCGCTCTACGTCCCACCGTCGAACTTTGTGGTGACTCCGGTTGTTGGTTGGTGGCACACGGCCTCGCCAGTTGATGTGGTGGACGCCGGCGAAGTTCATCGTGTTGAGCGAGTGCCGATCGACGAACTTTGTGATCCGCGGAACCGCTTCACGGTGCGACATCCGTCGGGTTTCACCGGTCCTGGTTTCGAGGTGCGCGAGTTGTTTGTATGGGGCTTCACCGCAGGGCTGCTGAGCCGATTGTTCGCGCTCCTGGGCTGGGATCATCCTTGGAATGAGGAGCTCAGTCGAGAGTTACCAGAGGCGGCGCTGTGAACATCGCAGACGTCGTAGTCATCGCACTCGCAGTGCTGGCAGCAATCTCTGGTTGGCGGTCAGGGATTTTGCGCAGTGCCTTTTCCGCGGTCGGATTCGTCGTTGGTGCTCTGCTCGGACTCGTACTCACCTCACGGCTGCTAGCGGGGTTGAGTGGCTTCGTCTGGTTTCTTGCCGCCGCCGCGCTGGTCGTTGTCAGCGCGGGGATTGGTCAAGGCGTGTTTGGCCTGTGTGGAACATGGCTCAAGGGCAAACTCTCCTGGAAACCAGTGCGCATCCTTGACTCGATGTCAGGGTCAGTTTTTGCCGTCTCGGCCGTCGCTTTGCTGACATGGCTACTTGCCGGAACCTTTGCGCTGCTCCCGTGGCAGAACGTATCGCAGCAGGTTGACCAGTCGGTGGTCATCGGTCGGCTCGATGATGTGCTGAGTGCACCCGGTGCGCATTTCCTTGACGGTATGCGGGCTCGGTTAGAGGCGATGGGTTTGCCACCTTCACTGGCGACACTGCCATGGGGTGTTTCTGCCAATGTCGATGCACCTGATCCGGCGCTATTGAAGAACCGTGCAGTTCGACGGGCTTGGGGATCCCTTGTGAAGGTCGAGGGCATCGCAGCAGCCTGCGATGCGCAGGTTGACGGTTCAGGATTCGTTTTCGCACCCGATCGGGTGATGACAAATGCACACGTTGTGGCGGGTGTTGCCCATCCCGATGTGATTGTTCGAGGAACGGGCAAAGTGTGGCCATCGTCAGTGGTCTACTTCGACCCCAATCGCGACGTTGCCGTTCTCTACGTACCGGGCCTTCACGCACCCGCACTGGAGTTTGCACCTGTTGCAAAACATGGGGATGCAGCCGTTGTCGCGGGATTCCCCGGAGGCGGAAAGTTAACCGTATCGGCAGCCAGAATCCGTGCCCGAGTCACAACACGTGGTTCGGATATCTTCGGTAAGCCGGGTCGCCCGCGTGAGATTTACTCGATCCGTGGCACTGTTCGCGCTGGCAATTCTGGCGGCCCGCTTCTGTCGCCCGATGGGCACGTCGACGGGGTCATCTTCGCCACAGCGGTTAACGACCCACAAACTGGTTACGCGCTAACAGCCGCCGAGGTTGCGTCAGCTGCCGCCAAAGGGGCGGTGCGGACTCAACCATTACCTGCGGGCTCATGCGCGACGAAGAACGGATTCGACGAACTGCACGCTGGCTAGGTTCCGTCGTGGCTCTGGTCGAAGTTTAAGTGCGTGAACCGCTGCTACCTGGTCCTGCGCTACGCGGGCCAGCACCTGCCAGCGACTCGTCGTCATCGTCAATCGCGCCAACGAATTGTGCTTGGTAAAGGTTGTAGTAAGCACCTTCACGTTCGAGCAGTTCATCGTGGGTGCCCTGCTCGACTATCCGACCCTGTTCCATCACCAAGATCAGATCGGCATCGCGAATTGTCGAAAGACGGTGTGCGATAACGAAGCT
>JBAXUN010000061.1:0-13975 GCA_037129655.1 Actinomycetes bacterium | reverse complement strand
CCAAAACCCAGTAGTAGTCGCCCCGGACGAGGGCCGGGGTGATGACGTTACCCCGGTCGGTTCCCAACGCTGTTCCGCCGTAAAGACAGAACGGAACATCTGATCCCAGTTCGGCGCCGATATCCGCGAGGTACTCGCGGCCAAGATTCAATTCACACAGGGTGTCGATTGCCAAGAGCGCACCAGCTGCATCAGCGCTGCCACCCGCCATCCCGCCAGCAACGGGAATGCCCTTGTTCAGCGACATGATCGCGTCGCTGACCCCACCGTGCTGAGCCATCATTTCCACGGCGCGGACGGCAAGATTCGATGAGTCAGTCGGCACGGTGCCGACGCCCTCACCCGTGACCGTCAGACGAATTCCAGAACCGGGCGCAGCGGCCGTCACAGTGAGGTCGTCGTAAACACTGACAGCCTGGAAGACCGTGGCGAGGCTGTGATAACCGTCCTCGCGCAGCGGGCCGACCCTCAGGGCTAAGTTAACTTTGCCGCTGACGCGGACGGTTACGGAATCCAACACAGTGTGAGCCTAAGGGCTCAGACGGTGTGCTTGTGCCACGGCCGCGATCTGTGTGAATTCCACGACGCCGAGTTGCTCACCACGAATACCCGGATCAATCCCAGCTTCGCGAAGGATCTCTTCAGCAGCCGCCGCACTGCCAGCCCAGCCGGCAAGGGCTGCACGCAGAGTCTTTCGTCGTTGGGCGAACGCTGCATCGATCACCGCGAAAAGTTCACGTCGATCGACATCAGCCACTGGCTCGGTATGACGAACGATGGCAACCAGACCACTGTCGACGTTGGGTGCCGGCCAGAACACAGTCCGGCCCACCGTGCCCGCGCGAGTGACGTGGCCGTACCAATTCGCCTTCACGCTCGGAATCCCGTACACCTTCGATCCCGGCTTTGCAGCAAGACGATCAGCCACTTCAAGTTGCACCATGACCAAGACTCGCGCAATAGAGGGGAAGGTCTCCAGAAGGTGCAAGATAACCGGCACGCTGATGTTGTAAGGGAGGTTAGCCACGAGAGCCGTTGGCGGATCACCGGGAAGTTCGCGGATATGCAATGCATCAGCGTGCACGACCTCGAGCCGATCCAGTAGATCTGGCCGATGCGCTTCGACGGTTGCCGGCAGCGCCGCGGCGAGATCATCGTCAATCTCGACTGCAACCACGCGCTGCGCATACGGAAGCAGCGCCAACGTCAAACTTCCAAGACCCGGACCAACTTCCAACACAATGTCCTCGGGGGCGAGGTCGGCGGTACGAGCGATTCGTCGAACAGTGTTCGCATCAATGACGAAGTTTTGTCCACGCTGCTTCGTTGGACGAATGCCCAGCCTGTCAGCAAGTAGACGAATCTCAGCCGCTCCGAGCAATCCGTCGGAGCCGTCCGCGGCTGCCACCGGAGTGTCCGGAGTCACCAGGCACCAAACACGCGCTGAGCGTTATCCCACAGAGCCTGCGACATCGTGGCCTGATCAACGTCAGCACTCTGCGCCATCACGCGAGCCGTGTGCGGAATCAGATACGACGCATTTGGTCGACCACGAAATGGGGTTGGTGTGAGGTAGGGCGCATCGGTTTCGACGAGGACCCGATCGAGCGGCGCCACCGCCACTGAATCGCGAAGTGCCTGAGCGTTCTTGAAGGTCACCGTTCCGGCAAAAGACAAGTACCACCCGCGCTCGGTGCAATACCGCGCCATCTGCGCATCACCGGAATAGCAATGGAACACAACGTTTTCCGGCGCTCCTTCACTTTCCAAAATCTCAATCACGGCTTCATGTGAATCGCGATCGTGAATCACTACAGGCTTCCCGAGCCGTTTCGCCAAATCGATGTGGCGTCGAAATGACTCCTCTTGAATCGCCCGGCCTTGCGCACCGGTTCGAAAGAAATCCATGCCGGTTTCGCCGATGGCACGGACCCGAGGACGTTCAGCCAGGGCAGCAATCTCATCCAGAGCAGCCTCCAAAGCGGGGCGACCACCCTCGTCGAAGATGCGCGGCGCCTCGTTCGGATGCAGTGCAACAGTGGCGATGATGGCGTCATGCTGATCGGCACAATCAGCTGACCAGCGCGCGCTCGGTAGATCGCAGCCAACTTGGACGATCCGCGTAACCCCAACAGATGAAGCCCGTTCCAAGGCATCAGACACCGTCAGCCAAGCACCCTCATCACCCTCGTCACCCGGCCAGCCGTCGTTGATATCGAGATGACAGTGCGTGTCAATCACCGGTGACGGCAACGGCTCAGGCAAAGGCGGACGCTGCAAATCACGCGAATGTCCGGACTCTTGAACGGACGCCCGCGCGCGAACTGGCTTATCTAGCGAGGACATAGCCCAGGCCTATTCGGCCGACTCCTCAAGACGTGGGAACAAGATGGCGCCCTTGGTAATGGGCGTGCCGACCGGTAGCTGACCCCATCGCGCAACGTCCGTCACGTTCTGCTGATCGATAGGCCCAAGCGCGACATCAGCACCGAGTTGCTCCCATAGTGACGCTGTCGCCTTTGGCATCACTGCGTGATGAAGCACAGCGATGGCTCGAAGTGATTCGCAGATCGTGTAGAGCACGGTCGAAAGACGCTCGGCGTTAGCCTCTTCCTTGGCCAGAACCCACGGCTCTTGTTCTGTCACGTAACCGTTCACCACATCAACGAACGACTTCATTGCTTGAATGCCGGTGAGGAAGTCCAAGCGGAGAATCGCTTCATCAGCCGTGGCCGCTGCAGACGACAAGGCGTCCTGAACAGCGATCTCGGCTGCGGTGCTCTCGCCGGGTGCCGGCAAAATCCCGTCGCGATATTTCGCGACCATCGCTGGCGCACGAGAAGCCAGATTGCCCAAGCCATTTGCCAACTCAGCGGTGTAACGCGCGCTCATGTCTTCCCATGAGAACGATCCGTCCGATCCGAATTGGATCGCTCGTAAGAAGTAGTAGCGGAAGGCATCTGAACCAAAGTGATCAACGATCTGGCTCGGCGCAATACCGGTGAGCTTGCTCTTGCTCATCTTCTCGCCACCGACGAGCAACCAGCCGTGAGCGAAAACCTGCTTCGGCAAAGGTAATTCAGCTGCCATCAACATGGCCGGCCAGATCACTGCGTGGAATCGAAGAATGTCTTTGCCCACGAGGTGCACCGATGCTGGCCAGACCTCAGCGAACTTCTCCGCGCCCGGTGTACCTGGCTCATCGCCAAGGCCGACGGCCGTCGCGTAGTTCAAGAGCGCGTCGAACCATACGTACACAACCTGATCGGTATCCCATGGCACGGGAATGCCCCAGTTAAAGGTCGACCGGGAGATTGATAAGTCCTGCAAGCCCGTGCGCAGGAAGGACACAACCTCGTTGTATGCCGATTGCGGAGCAACCGCGTTCGGGTTGGCTTCGTAGTGAGCAAGCAACTTGTCTGCGTAGGCGGAAAGGCGGAAGAACCAGTTCGTCTCGCTTACGGTCTCGACTGGACGACCATGTGTTGGGCAGACTTTCTGGCCTTCGAATTCACCGGTGCCGTCGGCAAGATCGCCGGGAAGTTTGAACTCCTCGCAGCCAACGCAGTAAGGGCCTTCGTAGGCGCCCTCGAAGATTTCGCCCTTGTCTTTGAGCCCTGACAGGAACTTCTGTACTCGCTCGGTATGGCGTGGCTGAGTTGTACGGATGAAGTCGTCGTTCTGCGCATCGATCGTCTTGAGGACCGGAAGCCAGGCGGACTCAACGAGGCGGTCGGCCCACTCCTGCGGGGCGACCCCGTTGGCCTCGGCTGTGCGCATCACTTTCTGACCATGCTCGTCGGTTCCAGTGAGGAACCAGACCTTTTCACCCCGCTGGCGATGCCAGCGCGTCGCAACATCACCGGCCGTCGTGGTGTACGCATGCCCAATGTGCGGGGCATCGTTCACGTAATAGATCGGCGTGGTCAGGTAGTACGTCGCATCAGACACACCCTGATCTTAGAGGGCACCGACCCATGCCGTCGTTCAGGTTTGCTGGGCAGCGGACTTCTTTGCCGCCACGATCGCGTCATAGACAGCCTTCCGCGGCAAACCGTAGGCGTCGGCAACGGCGGCGAGCGCGGCCTTACGCGGATCGGCATCCTCGTCGACGGGCCGTCGACGTTGACCTTCCGGGGCTCCCTGAACGACGACGGTGATCTCACCGCGCAGCCCGTCAGCGGACCAGACTGCCAGCTCGCGCAAACCACCGCGTCGCACCTCTTCGTACGTCTTGGTGAGTTCACGGCAGACCGCCGCCGGCCGATCGTCGCCAAAGGCATCGGCGAGCGCCGAGAGCATCTCGGTAACTCGATGCGGAGCCTCAAAGAAGACCAGAGTGCGTGGGTCGCCTCCTAACTCGGCCAGCGCCGTCTTGCGCTCACCCGACTTGCGGGGAAGGAATCCCTCGAACGTGAACCGGTCAACCGGCAAGCCCGATAGCGCCAGGGCGGTGAGAACTGCAGACGGCCCCGGTGCAGCCGTTACGTCGACCCCCTTCGCGACGGCGGCGGCGACCAACCGATAGCCCGGATCACTGACACTCGGCATACCGGCATCGGTGATGAGCAGTACGCGTTGGCCCTCCTCAAGCGCCTCGATCAGCTCGGGAAGCCGCTTTTGCTCAACGGCGTCGTAGTACGAGACGAGACGACCGGCCACCGTGACGTCGAGATCACTGATCAGCCGACGAGCCCGTCGGGTGTCCTCGGCGGCCACTATGTCCGCAGTTGAGAGTTCGGTACGAAGGCGCGTTGATGCATCAGCAGGATTACCGATTGGTGTCGCTGCCAACACAAGTACGCCACGCTTATCGCCCGTCACAAGTGTGTAGCCTGCCACGAACGTATGCTGAGCGGGTGACGATGACTCTGGATGAGCCACAGGAGGCGCCCGCACCGCGTCGCCGGGCCACCACCGGGCTGCGGGATTCTGAACTCGCACGCAGGCTCTCCCCCGAGCTGCCGACCGACACCGCGGTGTCGTGGTGGGTGACGATCGGAATCACCGTCTTCGCCACGATCCTGCGTTTCGTGAACCTCGGCCAACCTCATGCAGTCTCGTTCGACGAGACCTACTACATGAAGGACGCTTGGTCGCTCCTGCGCTGGGGCTACGAACGTGGATTCGTCACCGACGCGGACAAGAAGATTCTCGCCAGTAATGGCGACTGGCGAACTCTCGATTTCTTCACGTCGTCGCCAGCATTCATCGTGCACCCACCAGTCGGTAAATGGACGATCGGTGTTGGCGAGTACTTCTTCGGACTCACACCTTTCGGCTGGCGATTCATGACCTCGGTGCTTGGCTGCCTGATGGTTCTGCTCGTAATTCGCATCGCGCGCAGACTCTCAAGGTCAACACTGATCGGCGCCATCGCCGGATTCCTCATGGCCATCGACGGTATGGCGATCGTGATGTCACGCACTGGCCTATTGGACAATATTTTGGCGTTCTGGGTGCTGGCCGCATTCGGCTGCATCTTAATGGACCGCGAGCGCACGAGAAGGCTCGTCGCACGCGAAGTCCTTACCTACCATGATGACCGCGCCGCAATGCAGGACCTCGGCACGGGCACCGGGCCCTTCGCTGGCCTGCGACCGTGGCGATGGGCAGCGGGATTTGCACTTGGCATGGCCTGCGGGACGAAGTGGTCAGGGGTGTGGTTCGTCCTTGCCTTCGGATTGCTCACGGTCGTCTGGGATTTCGGAATGCGACGCATGATCGGAGTTCGGACTCCCAACGCCGTGGCCGGTTCCCTGATCGATGGAGTCCTTGGCGCGTTTGCCATCGCCGGAACCGCTATCGCCGTTTATCTCATCTCGTGGAGTGGCTGGCTACTTAGCGATGGAGCCTACGATCGCAATTGGGCGGCTGGGCAACCCGGATCAGGTTTGTTTGGCTTCATGCCGGAAGCACTTCGATCGCTCTGGCACTATCACGCGGAAATGCTGAACTTCCACACCCACTTAACCTCGACCCACTCGTATCAAAGCAACGCGTGGAGTTGGCCGCTACAAGCTCGACCGACCTCGTTTTATTACGAGTCGTTCGACAATGGGGAAAGCGGATGTACCGCTGATAAGTGCTCCTCTGAGGTACTCGCCCTCGGTAATCCCATCATTTGGTGGGCGGCTATTCCAGCGGTGATTCATCAAGCGTGGCGATGGATCACTCAGCGCGATTGGCGTTCGGGCGCGGTCGTTCTGGCCGTCTTGGCTGGCTGGTTGCCATGGCTGGGCTTTCAGGGACGCACAATCTTCACCTTCTATGCCGTCGTCTACGTAGCCTTTCTGACGATGGCTCTTGCGCTCAGCTGCGGGACGATCCTCGGCAAAAGTGACGCAGATCCGCGCCGACGCACGATCGGTGCCGCTGCCGTTGGCTCGTTCCTGCTGTTGGCCCTCGTCGCGTGCTGGTTCTTCTATCCCATCTGGACGGCCGAAGTAATTCCTTACTCGCAATGGCAAATGCGAATGTGGTTCCCCACCTGGGTCTGATCGGTTCGGCGAACTCAAACTGCGCCCATTTCGATGTCGTGATCCACTGGTATCGGAGGAACAGTGAGCCACATCAAGAATCTCAATACCCCTGACGACGACGCGACCGAGGTGGACGCCACCCCGTGGATTTCTCGTCGCGCGCTCCTACGTGCCAGCGGAATTCTGGCCGGTGTAGGCGCTCTCGGCTACGCAGCCTTCGCTCTAACCAAGCGTCAGGTCGCTGAAGGCGTGCGGGCGCTGGTAAACATTCCATCGCCGTCCGACCCAGCACCAGCCATCCCCGCCGCGGCCACACCGTCCGTTGCCGGGATTCCGCCAGTCGTTACACCCGTCGACACCTTTTTCCGGATCGACACGTCGATGTCGCCGCCCGTCGTTGACGTCGCCACATGGAAGATGTCGCTCCACGGTCGAGTAGATAACCCGCTAACGCTGACGTACGAAGATCTGCTCGGAATGCCAAGCATCGAGCGTTACGTCACGTTGTCGTGTGTCAGTAACGATATCGGCGGCGACCTGATCGGCACACAGAAGTTTCAGGGTGTGCGCCTGAGCGACCTGCTAGACAAAGTCGGAGTTCATTCGGATGCATCACTGATCCTTGGCGAATCAGTCGACAACTTCACAGCCGGATTTCCCACCGACTTCCTCAAGCAATCACCCGATGCAATGGTTGCGTACGCAATGAATGGTGCGGCGCTACCAACCGAGCACGGCTTTCCCGCCCGCCTCGTTGTGCCCGGCCTGTACGGATACGTGTCAGCTACAAAGTGGCTAAGCGGAATCAAACTCACCACATTGAACGACGATCCGCCCTACTGGGTCACCAAGGGCTGGTTAGCAGACGGCGTCATCCAAGGCGCATCACGGATTGACGTTCCCCGACAGGGCACAACCGTTAAGGCGGGCACCGTCGGGATCGGTGGGCGAGCCTGGACCGAGATCGGCGGAGTCAAGTCCGTCGAGGTAAAGATCGACGAAGGACAGTGGCAGCCCGCGACCCTCGCAGCCCCGATCGCAGCCAATACGTGGCGTCTTTGGTCATACGCATGGGCGGCCGAGGCGGGCGATCACACCATCGCTGTCCGCATGACGAACGACAACGGCACAGAGCAAACCGATGTCCAGCATGGGGTTTATCCCGGTGCCGCTAGCGGTCTTCACACAATAAGCGTGGCTGTCGCCTAGTTTCGATTGGCACCGATCCCAGCGAACACACCAAAATCCATCGCATACAAGTAGCATCGCTGGTGTGAGGAATCGAACCGGATCAGTCCGCCATGACTGGTGACCCCACAAGCGCGACCCACGAATCTGTGTGGGCGCGACGCTGGCACATCGTCAAGCCCTTCGTGCTTTCACTCGTAGCACTGATTGCCATTCGAATCATCTTTCGAATCGCCACCTCCGTCGACTGGCCGTCGGTCTGGTCATCCGTGCAACTGGTAAGCCCGCTTTCTGCCGTGATGATGTTCGCACTGCTGGCATGCCGCCAGATCTTCAATGCGATTCCACTCACTCGCTTCGTTCGTGACCTGCCACTGAAAAGATCGGTCCAGAACGATCTCTCGGCATTCCTCACCGGCACAATCGCACCGCCGCCAGCCGATGTCGTTCTGCGCGTCTCAATGTTCAAGACTTGGGACATCGACCCCGTCGAAGGCATGGCGGGGGTGACACTGAACTCACTGACTTTCTACGCCGTGAGATTCCTGGCTCCCGCCTTGGGGATCATGTTCCTGGTTTTCGACGAGGTCGAATCCGGGCAGGTCCTCAGCGCATTCCTATCGTCTTTGATTTCCATGGCGATCTTGGTGGCGTTGTACTTCATCAGCAAAGGCGACCGACTCGCTCGGATCATTGGGGCGACGGCGGGAAGTGTGGCTGCTCGATTCAAGAAGACGGTGAATCCCGAAGAGTGGGCACAGGCCGTCGTTGATTTCCGGGCGAAGATTGGCGACCGAGTGCAAACCGGCATCATCCCGTCGATGGGCGCGCTGATTGCAATGGTGCTCAGCGACGCAGCCATCGTGTTCGTGTCGCTACGAACGGTCGGGATCGACTCCTCGGTCTTACCTCTCGCCGTTATCTTCGGAACCTTCCTCGTCGCCTATCCCTTGACGCTATTTCCATTGGCCGGCGTTGGCATCCTCGACGCCGCACTTATAACCGCGTGGATCGATAAAGCTGGAGATGGCTACGAATCGCAATTCGTTGCGGCACTTATCATCTGGCGCGTAGTGACTCTGCTGGTAACACTTGCCTGCGGATTGATTTCAGTGCTGCTGTGGCGACGGTTAGACCGTCGAAGGAACGTTTACCATGTCGACGTCGAAGGATGATCGCAGGCTGACGATCGATCGTCTGCTTACAGATGCGGCATGACCTCGGTTGCGATCAGTTCGACATGATCGAGATCCGACAGATCTAGTACCTGAAGGTAAAGCCGTGTTGCACCGGCATCACCGAACATCTTTGCCTTGGCTATGACCTCATCCGCAGTACCGGCCAGGCCGTTCTCACGAAGTTCGGCAGGCTCACGTCCGATGGCGGCTGCCCGCTTCGTGAACTCAGCTTCGTTGGCACCTACGCAGACGACCTGAGCGGCGGAGTAGATCATCGAATCGTCAGCGCGACCAGCGGTTGAAACTGCAGCCCGGACGCGATCGAATGCCGCAGTGGTATCGGCGAGTGAGTCGAACGGAACGTTGTACTCAGAAGCAAATCGAGCTGCCAGGGCTGGGGTTCGCTTGAGTCCTGAACCACCGATTATGAGCGGAACCGGTGACTGCACCGGCTTCGGCAGGGCTGGGGAATTCGCGAGTTGAAAGTGCGAACCTTCGTAATTGAACTTCTCACCCACTGGCGTCGACCATAGCCCGGTCAGGATGTCCAACTGCTCAGTCAGGATGTCGAATCGCTCACTGACAGACGGGAATGGGATGCCGTAAGCTTGGTGCTCCTCTTCGAACCACCCGGTACCAAGTCCGAGCTCGATTCGTCCGCTGCTCATTTCATCAACCTGAGCCACGCTGATCGCCAAAATTCCCGGATGACGGAAAGTGGCAGCAGTGACCAGTGTGCCAAGACGAATCGTCGACGTTTCGCGGGCGATCGCACCAAGCGTTACCCACGAATCCGTGGGGCCGGGTAGCCCGTCCCCATCGCCCATAAGGAGGTAGTGATCCGAGCGGAAGAAGGCGTCGAATCCGAGTCGCTCGGCGTGCTGCGCCATCTTCAACTGGTCGCTGTACGAGGCACCCTGCTGCGGTTCGATGAAGATACGTAAGTCCATGTTCTGAACTCTAGGGCCAAGTGCCCACGAACAGCATCTGACCTATAGGCCAAGGTGGATGCGTAGAGCCTCGTCGAATTGATTCATCACGTCTGGTGTCAACTGGCCCATCACGGCACCGATTCGCTCTACGGAGATTGATCGCACCGGCTGTTGGTCGGAATTGCCCATGCCTGACGTGCAAGAACAGCAGGCCGCCTCCTACAGTCGTAGGGGCAACCGCACAGCGAGAGAAGGATGTATGGAACTGACGCCTCGGTCCGAGGGCCTGCGGATGCCTGCAGAGTTTGACGAACACGAGTGCACCGTCATCGTGTGGCCGGCACGGGCGTCACTATGGGGCCATCACCTCGAGCAGGCAAAACGTGATTACGCAGCCGTCGTTCGGGCCGTCGCGGCATTCGAAGAGGTTGTCGTCGTGGCCAATCCGGGGGCAGCAGCGGAAGTGCTGAACTACTGCGGCATTGGCGTCACTGTCACTGAAATTCCGGTGGACGATTCTTGGGTGCGTGATTCCGGCCCGATCGTGGTGAGTGACGGAGCAGGCCGCCGTGCCGTCGTGCAACTCGGCTTCGATGGCTGGGGGCGCAAGTACGTGCCGTTCGACAAGGACGCGCGTCTGGCCACCGCTCTGGCCGACGTTTTCGGGCTGCCGGTCTTTCGCGCTCCCATCGTGAGCGAAGGCGGGGCATTCCTCACCGACGGGGAAGGCACATTGTTTACGACCGAGGGCTCGGTTATTCATGACGTCCGCAATCCTGGACTTACCCGGGAAGGAGCCGAAGCAGTCTTCCGCGACTACCTCGGCGTCGACACCGTGATGTGGCTCGAGGCTTTCCCTGACCGCGACACTGACGGGCATGTTGATGGCATTGCCAATGTCGTTGCACCAGGCGTGCTCGCGCTTTTCATCGGCGAGGACTCCGACGGCACTGTCGACCTATACAGCCAACGCAATCTGGATCTACTCGCGTCCGTGCAAGATGCAGCCGGCCGTCACGTCCGAGTCGAACCCGTCAGCCCGCAGGGTTACGCAACAATCGACGGCGATGAGTACGACATCCCCTACCTCAACCATTACCTACCAGCCGGTGGAGTTGTTGTCCCCGTTGGCGATCCACGGACGGACGAAGCCGCCCTCGCACGTCTCGCCGAGATCTACCCCGACCGCGAAATCGTCGGTGTCCCCGGCGGATTGCTCTCCTACGGAGGCGGCGGCCCACACTGCATCACCCAGCAGATCCCTCGTCGCTAACTGCAGATCCGCCACCGATACATCGGCCGCTCGCGCCGACGCCTCCGCCGCAGTGGCCGTCACCCGTCACCCGTGACCCGCCGGGATGCTCCTCGGCTCCAATGCGGGTATCCGGTACAGCCGTCCCTACTTTGCTTGCCGCGAGTCGTTGCGGCAGACCTAGCGATTGCCGCCGTTGCCCCACGCTCCGGCCTTCTTCGGTCGCGCGAGTGTCCGCCTCCCGCGTCCCGTCGCAATACGCCGAGGAACTACGAACGAGTGCCGCAGGCGACTCCACCAGGCGCGCATCAGCAAGTAGCGGTCAGGTAGTTCAACGATTGAACGGCCTTGTGGTGGGTGCCTTGCCATCCATCGGTCACGATGCGGTACGTCTCCGTGCCTGTACCGCTGCAGTAGTACCAGATGATCCGTTCCAACCAAGGGTTGGATGTGTATGCGGACGACCACTGATACTGGTTTTGCCAAACGCCCAGACCGCGGTACCGCTGGATCGTAACGGTGAGCGCCGTTTGCCAATACGTCGCTCCGGTACAACTCTGCCAACCCTCGCCTTGGACTGAGTCGCCTCCCGTGTGCCACGCCCGCGCGGGATCCGATGCGTAGACGGTGCAGATCCAACTGACCGCCGGAGCAACAGCAACAGACGCGGGCGGCGAGGTCGGGCCTAGAGAAGAACTACCCTTCGGAAGATCGCTGGCAAAGGCTGGTGTGAAACTGACGGTGGGCGTCTGACCCGACGTCGACTGGATTGAGCCCGCGGTTACCGGACCGGCGCTGTTCCCACCATTTCCGGTGGAGGTACCGTCAGTCGAGTCTGCCTGCGCGGTCGACGTACCCGTCATGGCAAGCAGCAGAGCCCCACCCAGCGCTACCAGTGTCCATCTATTCCGCATTGAAAAGCACCCCGCTTCTCACTAGTCAACCGTTCGCAAGTTGACCTTTGACAACACCTTGAAGGGTCCTCCCCGATCACTCCGAGTGTCAAGGCTCACAGTTCCTTCTCGCGCGTTGATCAGCACCCCGTTTGGGGGTCAACCTAGGGTCCAGCCGTCACTTCGTCGCCCGGTCTACCTGACAACTAACGCGCTGAACTGCACGGATACTGAACGTTAGCGCAGAGCTGAGGGTCCCCTGTTCCACGACCTATTCATCGCATGTTCGGCGTTCTGCTTGTCGCCTTGTGAGAGAAAGCGGGCAGCCTTGTCTGGCATGTCCAAGCAACGAGTCAACGTCGAAGCAGTCCTAGCCGGGAAGTCGAAACGCTCGATCGCCCAGCTCTACGGAGTCAGCCAACCCCGCGGCCTCAAACCAGGACCCCAACCAGGCAACAAAAAAGGCGGCATGCCCAAAGGATTCAAGTTCAAAAAATAAGAATGTCCCGGGACATCCGATAAGGATGTCCCGGGACATTACATGCGTGGAGCTGAGGGGTCCCCTACTAGCGACTCCGTCGCTAGCGGGGGCCCAAGAATTGTCCTGAGCGACACAAACAAAAAACCGCCCGAAGGCGGTTTTTTGTTTGTGGAGCTGAGGGGATTCGAACCCCTGACCCCTTCATTGCGAACGAAGTGCGCTACCAACTGCGCTACAGCCCCTTACGAGACGCAAGGGTAGCAAGGTCCGCATCGCACACCCAACCCGGCAGCTGCAAAAGGCTCGGACTACTCTGCCGATCATGGCTGACAAGGATCCCGCAATAACCGAATCCGTGCGCGTACATCGAATTCCAGAGCGCGGGCATTACGACCGCGAAACGATCGACGCCATCTTGGACGCGTCCATCGTCTGCCACGTCGCAACCATCGACGCAGATGGACGACCACTAGTAATCCCCAACCAGCACGCCCGAGTTGGTGATGTCGTCTACATCCACGGGTCTGCAGCAAGCCGCAATCTAAAAAGGGCCGGTCGTGGCGTCGACATCAGCCTTTCAGTCACCCTGATCGACGGCCTCGTAATCGCCCACCGACTCTTCAACCACAGCATCAATTACCGCTCGGTCGTCCTACGTGGAATCGCTGAGCAAGTTGAATCAAACGAGGAGAAGTTGATCGCACTGGAAGCCTTCACCGAGCAGATCCTGCCCGGCCGTTGGGCCGAGGCGATCGCACCCGACGAGCAAGAGTTGAAGTCGACAATCGTCCTACGTCTACCTATTACTGAAGCATCGGCGAAGATCCGAACTGGCATGCCCGGTCACGTGGATGAGGAAGAAGACCTAACCAAACTGTGGGTCGGTGTCATCCCGGTGGCGTTGGTGGCCGGGGATCCGATCCGGCACCCCGATATCCCTGCCGATCTGGAGGTTTCGCAGTCAGTTCAGCAGTGGTCGAAATTGCATCACGGCTGAGAGCGAACTAGCCGCGCCACCCTACTGACGGGGAGATCGATCAGCCGTTTGCTGCGCGACGATACGTCGGCAAACGCACACCGGTGCGTGGATCTGTGAGCAGCGCTTCGAGCTCACCCTCGTCGGTAAGTCCGTCATAGCCAAGGGAGTCATCTACGTAGCGCTCAGCGTAAGTTGGCTCGCGTCGACTTGGGCCCTGACGAACAACGGGTTGCTCAACCTCACGCGCTGACTGGCGACTACTGCCGACAGACACTGATTCACGCGGCACAACAATCTCGAACGTTTCAATGCGCATACCACCGTCTACAACTGGCTGCGTCGCAAGGGATTCGCGCGCTTGCTGCACCATTTCCGCACCCGACCAGGCACCCGGTGAACGCAAGTCGATCACGCGAGGAACTCGGGTAGCGCGAGGAGCAGTGACGTAGGTGGGAAGCGTGGTCGGCACTGCGTTCCACGAATCCGTTCCGGTTGCCGCGCGAACGGTCTCCACCTCTTCCCGAGCGACGATAGCCGTGTCATTGAGGTACTGCGGCGCTGGATCAACCAACCGACCGCCACGTCGAGAC
>JBAXUN010000060.1:0-14144 GCA_037129655.1 Actinomycetes bacterium | reverse complement strand
CCAGCCTTCTCGAGGACCGCGTTCTTCTGGTCGTCGGTGAGGGTGTCCCACTTGTCGCTGAGCTTGGCGATGATTTCCTGAGCCTGCTCTGGGTGCGCCTCGGCAAAACCCTGCAGTGCTTCGATGATTGGCTGTGACATAGAAACCTCCGTAGTTGATGTAACTCTCGGGTCACACTATCTGCGGTTTGGTGACTCCGAAAAGTCGTCAATCTGAATGACACGTGACTATTTGTTGGATTATTCGTCTAGGCCGTAGCAGCTTTGTGCATTTGTACTTGCCATCATTTGGGCGTAGCGCAATGCGTCCCGCTCCCTGCTCAGATCGCGCGCATCCGGTTATTGCGTGGTTGATGCTCGACCTCGGCTAAACCGAGTTCCTCCATCAGAGGTGGAACGTACATTCCGAAGCGGCCTCGAAGGCCCTTCTTCAGCCCATACCATCCGCCGATCGGGTTGTCGGGTGAGCGACCCCATGCTTCGACGGTTCCGTCTCTGGCAGGCTTCTGCTCGTCAGCAGATCCCAGTTCTATCCAGTCCCCGTGGGTCACCAACAGCGCCTTGAGATCGTCTAGGCAGCGAGCGTCGTAGAGCAAGACCGTTTTCCCGACCGTGCACACGATCACATCTTTGTCGTCTCGGATGTCACGGTGCATCGTGTATTCGGACGTGCCTGGCGGTGTCTTCAGCACCCACGGATCAGACTCGGTACCTGTGCCACTCATGGGACCCCCACCTCGTAGTCGCTTATTCACGTCACCATCTCATGATCTGCGCGTCGGTCGCAGGTCGTAATGGAAAGTGGGTGGGTGTGATGAACCCATCTGACGCCTATTGGCCGTGCTGATTGTTCATACCGATTTGCTCACGACCGGGTTGTCTCCGCCGATAGAAATGTTGATGAACACACAAGCCGCGAACCATGATGATGGCGTTTTTTCCCCTAACGCTGTCGCAGGTCAACGTGCTGATCCGCGCACGCGGGGAACTCGTTGGCGTTCCAGGTGCGGTATTGCAGCCTTAGTTCTAGCGGCGCTCGTAGCAGCTCACATGCCATCCCAAGCTCGCGCTGATAATCACATCGCGGCCAAGATCACCGAGGTGGCACAGCAACTCGATACGTTGGAGCATGAGCAGGCCAGTGCTGATGATGCACTCCAGTCAGCTGTACATCTCCAGAGTCATCTCGACGATCGGCTTGCACAGTTGCAGGTGCAGATGGATCAAGCGCAGGAATCGCGTCAAGAAGTAGCGCGACAGGTCAATTCGATTGCGGCGACGGCATACATGTCCGGCCAGCTTCCAACCGCCATGAGTTTGGTTTTCGCAGGTTCGCCGAGACAGTTGATCGATGGTGCCTACGACCTTGCGTCACTGTCATCCAATACGAATCACGTCCTAAAGCAGGTTCAGAACAAGCAGGCCGAACTCGCACTATTGGCCGCTCAGGTGACTGCGACGAAGGCGCAGCAGGCATCCGTTGTTGAGGAGGCCACCGCGCTTCGTGATCGGCTACAAGCGAAGGTTTTGCAAGAGAGGACTTTACTTGCGTCGCTGAAGGCTCAGCAGCGAGTCGAGTTGGCGAAGGTGATTGCGGCGAAGAAGGCCGCAGCGCGCAAGGTCGCAGCAGCTCAGGCGGCTCGGGTGGAGGCGGCTCGGGCCGAGGCTGCTCGTCGCACAGCCCAAGCCGCATCAGTTACTGCCTCTCCTGGCCAGGCTCTGTTGTCCCCGTCTGCAACTGATGTAACCGCGACGAAAGCACAGGACAAGGCCATGGTCGTCATCGCCTATGCGCTTAGCCAAATCGGCAAACCGTATTCGTTTGACGCACACCCGCCGACAAGCTGGGACTGTTCCAAGCTGACTTCAGCTGCGTGGGCGCAAGTTGGCGTGCGCTTGGAAGCTTATTCATTCACCCAATATCGCCAAGCCCGCCACATCTCCCGGGATGAATTGCAGCCTGGTGATTTGCTCTTCTTCTTTGAAGATAGCGCGCACCATGTGGGGCTCTACCTGGGGCAGGGCTTCATGGTGGACGCCGCGAATCCGACTGCAGGCGTCACCATTAGTCGCCCCTTTGAGGGCTGGTATGGATCTCACTTCACCGGTGCCGCACGTCCGTATTAAGCAACCTCGTAGAACACCGATCCGCATGCGGGCCTATACATAAGCGCATGTAATCCTCAATCGCATGCGTGCCTAGCCCAGACACCGTGCATCACGACGCTACGATCGCCATCGTTGAAGCAACAACGTCCATATCAGGAGTGAAAATGTCTGATTACTCAGAAAACATCAGCAAGTACACCAGTGGTGTTAACGATGCTGCTGTGAAGAGCATTGTTTCGTACTGCGGCATCGCGCTTCAGGGCGCCGATTCCTCATTGGTCGCTTCCTCTGACCCGAGCGAACTGGCAACTGTTCGCGACGGTTTCGCAGCCAAGAAGCTGGGCCTTTCAGCAGAAGAAGCAGATGCGGGTATCGAGAAGGTTGTCGCGAAGATGAAGGATGAGCGCAATAAGCACCGCGTCACCTTCTACTACCTCCTCGCCGAAGAGACCGGCACGCTCGACAAGCTCGCCTAGTCTCATCGCTGGCCGTCTCTGACGTCCGGCTCGTTCGAACATGGTTGGTAAATAAGTAAGGGTCGGAACCTTTGAGTTCCGACCCTTACTTATTAGCCATGAGATGTGATTGACCGCTGAAGCGAAATCACTGTGTAGATCAGTTTGGGAAGGCCCACAACTGCGTTGGTGCGCGGAATTCCCAGCCCTTGAAGGGGGCAGGTCTTTCGGCGTCCAGGCGCAGATTCGGGTAGTTCTCGACGAGTACTTCAAGTGCAATCCGCATTTGGTGTCGGGCAAAGGCGTGTCCAGAGCAGAAGTGCTTTCCGAATCCGAAGGCTGCTTGGGATCCTCGGACCCGATTGAGATCGCGGTAGAGATCGAATTCATCGGGATTCGGAAAGATCGTCTCGTCACGGTTTGCCGAGGAAAGCAGTGCAGAAACAGGTGCTCCAGCGGGGATTGTTGCGCCGCCGAGCGCAACATCAATTCGGGCTACCCGAAATTGCGTGCCGATAGGTGCAATCCAGCGCATACCTTCGTCAACGGCTCGGCTAATGAGGCTGGGATCAGCCACGAGAGCTTGCCACTGATCTGCTTGGAATAGGCCGACGACGACCGATCCGCAGCCATGGCCTGGCTCTTGCATTCCACCAAGAATTGCGACCTTCAACGAGGGCAGAACGAACTCGACCTCGCGTGGATCACCAGGCTCGCGTCCGGAGTGCAGCATGTGCGAGATCGTTGAATTGTCAGGGTTACTAAGAAGCTTCTCCATGCGTGGGATCACGATGGCATCGATCTCTGCGCACACCTCGTCGTTAATCGCTTGCTTGGCTGGGTCGCGCTCGAAGTTTGTGGCGCCGGCGTTCATCCCCTTGAACCATCGACGCAACGTGTCCGCATCAATATCGCCGAGGCCAAGTACCTGGCCAAGACTGAGGACGGAAATGGGTTCGAAGTACTCGGCCATCAAATCCACTTCTTCACGAGACCGGAGTGCAGTGATTGCCGCCTCAGCCAGTGGACGCACGAGATTTTCTATATAGCCGTCGACCTCACGGGGTCGAAACTTGCCGTCGAAGCTACGTCGCAGGTCATGATGAACAGGGCCATCAACGGCGATGATCGCCGGGGTGCCAAAGGACACTTCTGCCGGCGATGTTCCGTTCTCGGCGGTGAACGACGTAGTGTCTTCGGCGACTTTCGATACGTCCGCATGTGTTGTGACGAACCAACTATCGACGCACGGCACGTATGCCACCGGTGACTCTCGACGCATACGCGCGTAGATCGGGTACGGGTCGTTATCGAGATCGTCGACTGTCACCGAAGCCAAGAAATCCGATGTCATTGAAGTTGCCTCCACTTAGATTGGTGACGACATACTGTCGGATGTTCGAGTCTGCGTCCCTGTTGGTCGCTCGACTAGTCCCTCAGGTCTTCCAAGACCTTCGCGTGATCGTGACGCTCAGAGGCAAAGCGACGCACGGCTTGTGAATCGCGGAGGTTGATTCGGCGGCGGCCCTTGGCGTCTGCACCAGACCCGATGTCGCTCTTACGACGATCGACCCCCGGCCACGTCGTGCTGTACTGACGGGCGACACCGAACAGTCGATCAAAGACGCTGATGTAGGCACGTGATTGGGGTTCCCAATCGAGCTCTGCTGACACTCGTTGCCGCGCAATGACTCCGAGCTCTGCACGACGCTCAGGATTATTGATCAGATCGATCGTCGCCTGGGCGAATCCCTCGATGTCACCGGACTCGACGTAGATCGCGCAATCCTTGGCTGAGTAGCGGGTTTCGTGCAGGTCGAACGAAACGACGGGTAACGCATACGACATGTACTCCATGGTTTTGTTCATGGTTGAGATGTCGTTGAGTGGATTTTTCGGATCCGGGCACAGCCCGACCTCGGCAACCGAAAGGTAATCGGCAATTTCCGGGGGAGTGACTCGTCCGGTAAACGTGACGAATTCGTCAAGGTTCAGTTCGGTAGCTTGCTTTTTGAGATCCTCGAGGCAATCGCCAAATCCCATAAGTACTACGTGGACATCCGTGCGCGCATGCTTGTGAACGATCAGATCCATTGCCGTTAGGACCAGATCCACACCGTCCTGCGGCCCCATGATGCCGAGGTATGCCAGCACATGCTTTCCGTTGAACTGAGGCATCACGTCGCTGACGACCGGGCGCATAGTTGACGTGTTCGGGCCTGAACGTACGACAGTGACTTGATCGGCGGTCTTTTGTCCGCGCTCCCGTGCGATTCGTGCATAGGACTCGTTCGTTGAGATGACGTGATCTGCGGTGCGATACGTCATCCGTTCGAGCCAGCGCAACCCGCCGAGCTGTGCCTTGCCGGCGAGGGTTGTTGGTTCGCCAAACCGTGACAGGAAGAGTTCGGGATTTAGGTCGTGCTGGTCGAATACGAAACGGGCACCGAGCAACTTGAACGGAAGTGCCAAAGCCCAATAGGTGTCCGGTGGATTGCATGCCTGAATGACATCAAACGGCTGACCACGCCATTCACGGATAGCGCGTCTCGCAGTAGCAAACCAGCAGTATGTGAATTCGACCGCAAACCCGCTAAACCCCTCAGCTACGGGTGGTGGATCGTACTTATGGATCCGGATTCCGTCGATCTCGTGATAGTCAGGATCCCCGGGCCCCTTTGGGCAGATAACGGCCACGTCATATCCGGACGCTTTGAGTGCTTGACACTCAAGCCATACGCGGCGGTCTAGCGGTACGGGTAGGTTCTGCACGATCACCAAAACTCGTGCGTTTACCGGCTGGTCGCTGGCGTTGAGCGAACCGGTGTTACCCATCACTATCCCCCGTCTTAGGTCTTGGCCTTTACTACTCGTCTGGCGCATCTCATGATCGCTAGAACTTTTGTAACAATACGTCGTTGCTTAAGCCACTCGTATGGGCCGAAGGGGTGAACCCGATTTCGCTAAGTAGCCACTGGGTATTCACAGCCACAAACTAGATAACATTCTTGGATGCGCCGCGTCCTCGTCATTTCCACTGACCCAGCCCTCGGGGTCGAGCGACGAGAGCGGCTGATTTCACGGGCTGCGTCGACATTGACGGCAATCGCGAATGCCGCAGGACAGGGTGGCGAACTTCATCGAGCCGCATCAGGTTCCGATGTCGTGCTCGCTTGGGCCGGGAGCAACGATGGGGACCGTCTGCCAGACGACGATCCCCGGTTCGCCGTTTTTCTCACGAGATCGCCGTACACGACGCTCGGTGACAGCGTCACCGCCGCACGATTTATGTCCGAAGCTGGAGTTAGCGACAGCTCTCTGACGGAGTTGGCGGCACCTTTCGGAGCACTTGTGCGGGCCAGTGCAACATCGCCGATCGATGTGATCACCGACGTGAGCGGTCTAAGCCACCTATTTGTTCGGCAGGGAAAGGATTATTCTGCGGCGTCAAATTCACCGCAGGTTTTGTCGGCAATCGATCCCAACGGCTTCGATGATGAGGCGCTGCAGGGCTTTGCGATCATGGGCCATTTCGACAGTGATCGCAGTGGATTTGCCGATGTAATGAAGATTCCGGCAGCCCATCGGGCGCGATTGCAAAATGGGTTATTGACGGTGGTTCGCTACAGCACCGAGGACATGAATCCAAGTGGCGGATCGGACCAACAACTAATCAAGGATGGCTCTGCCGTGCTGCGCGAGTTGGTGGCGGCCGGAGTCGCAGCTCACCCGGAGCCGCTTGTGCTTGAGCTCAGCGGCGGGTTAGACAGTCGCGCGATCTTAGCCGCGATGACGCCAGAGATGCGTGCTCAAAGTCGAGCGCTGACTCTCGGAGAGCCGGGTGAGATCGATTGGGAATTGGCTACGGGAATCGCCCGAACTTTCGGCATCCCGCATGACTTCATCGATATGCGCGGGTTACGTAGTCTCAATCCCGCGCAGGCCTGGGATTTGGTTTACAAGTCAGCGGTGAACCACGAAGTCCAGTCCCGACCAGTTTCTACTGGCGTCCTCGATTGGGTTGAAGGCCAGATCGGGCATGGGCCAAGATTTAATGGCAACAACGGCGAGTACGCCTCCGGTAGGTATTACGCGTTTCAACGATCCGGTGCGGTAACTCGCGCCCGTGTAGAGCGATTGGCGCGTTGGTGGATCTTTGCCAACGACTTAGCTGATCCGTGGATTTTTAAGCCAGGTGTTCTCGAACACGCACGTGAATCCACCGTCGGTCGGATGGAGACGGAATTTAGGGGCTACAACGCCGACTGGTATCGCGCCACCGACGACCACTATTTGTATAGCCGCATGCAGCGATGGTGTGGCTCGGACTTTTCCACTTCGGCGCATCAGCGGACGATTCTGGCGCCGTTCTTCTGCGTGCCCTACCTCCAATGGGCGCGTCGACTTTCACCGGATCAAAAGCGGATGGCACGAGTGTTTAGCGGCATGCTGCAAAACCTCAACCCTGACCTTGCTGACGTGTTCATCCGTACGGGTGCTGAGACACCGTGGATGACACCGCGCGATTACTTTGAGCGCAAGGCGATTACGCGAGGTCGTATTGCAATGGAGTTTGTCGGTGCGGCGTCACGTAAGGGGCTTCAGAGGCTGCGCCCGGGCACCGATACCCCTCCGGCTGGTGGCCCATTGTTAACGGCGTTGGTACGACAGCACTGGATCGAAAACCCTAGTTTGCTGGAGCCGATCAGCCATATCAGCTGGATTGATCAAGATGCTATTTTTTCGATCTTGAAAGGCACTCGAACTCCGTCAACATCAACGGTAAGCGTCCTAACGAACCTGATTGCAATGCGCGATGTCGAAATGAGTTACGCGAGTGCCCGTTAACGGCTCGTGAAGCAGCGGTGACTCCCTGCTTTCGAATCACCAATATCTCATTGGGCTTTGGGGATTTCTGCCCTTCACTTGATCCTCCCGTGAGGATTGCCCCCTAACTTCGAACCGAAGTGATTACTAGCGATCGCCTGGAATCATCAACGAACAAGCTTTACGGGGGCACGATGTCCGACACGACGCAGTCTCGACGCGGCGCCGACCCGTCGCGGCCAAGTTCCCCGAAGTTCCGCCGCATCGATCTCGTTGAAGCCCTTGAAGGATACGTTCCAACTCCGCGCGCATCGCGGGTTCCTGATGACGTCAATGGCGGTACATCAGCGGCCGAGCTTCCAGCCGTGGTCGAGCAGCCCCTCGTCGATTGGGCCAATGAAGGGACTTGGCAACACCGGCTAGCGGTACGTGCCCTCGTTGGGGACGCCATCATCGGCGTGCTCTTTACCGTCTTGATCGAGCTGCGGAATGGTGTCGTTATCCCCGCAGCGGTCGTTTCACTCGTGGCTTGGCCCGCAGCCATCTGGGCTTCGCGTGGTTACGAATACAAGTTCCTCGGTGTTGGCCCAGAGGAGTTCCGCCGAATTGCGATGGCTGGCCTTTCGCTCCTGTGTGCGGTCTCGGTGGCGGGCGTTTTACTCAAGTGGCAATCGTCTCGCGGCGTGGTTCTCTGCCTGATCGCTGCCACTGTCGTAACGCTGTTGTGGCGATACGTCTTGCGCCGGATGCTCCATCGTGAGCGACGCCATGGAAAGAACATGCATCGCGTGCTCGCAGTTGGTCACGAGCTTGCTGTCGAAGAACTCGTGCGCGAACTACGACGCGATTCGCACCATGGACTCGATGTGATCGGCGCGTGTATTCCGGGCGGACCTGCAAAGGCGCACCCGGGGACGCTTGCCGCAGAGATGGCGATCGGCTCGTTCGACAATATCGACCGCGTGGTTGCCGATTACGGTGTTGACACGGTTGCTGTTCTGTCCTGCCCAGAGATGGACTACCAGGCGTTCCGCCGCCTCGTATGGGCGCTCGAGCCGCGCAACGTTGATCTTCTAGTGGCGCCGGGAACCATTGAAGTGACTGGTCCACGGCTGAGCGTGCGGCCGGCCGCCGGCCTTCCCCTGTTGCATCTAGAGGCACCGGAACTTGGTGGCGGTCGTCGTTTACTTAAGGCGTGCGGAGATCGCATCAGTGCGGTGCTCGGGATCATCTTCTTACTTCCAGTCTTTGCGGCAATTGCTCTGGCAGTGCGAATCGACTCGGCTGGACCGATCGTCTTTCGTCAGAGTCGTGTTGGCCTCGATGGCCAAGAGTTCACCATGTTCAAGTTCCGCTCGATGCATGCGGACGCCGAAGCGCGATTGGCCGATATTGCTCACCTTGACGAGCATGGAACCGGACAGCTCTTCAAGGTGAAGAACGATCCGCGTATCACCAGAGTTGGGGCCTTCATCCGCCGTTACTCACTCGATGAGTTACCTCAACTGTTCAACGTTGTTTTCGGTGAGATGTCCCTCGTTGGGCCGCGTCCTCCACTGCCTCGTGAAGTGTCCGCTTACTCAGAGGTAGCGATGCCTCGCCTCAAGGTAAAGCCTGGACTGACCGGCCTGTGGCAGGTGAGTGGTCGTTCTGACCTTTCGGTCGAAGAGTCCGTTCGGCTCGATCTTCGCTACGTCGAAAACTGGTCCTTGGCCATGGACGCGATGATTCTGTGGAAGACGGCCCGGGCAGTCCTCGGCAAGTCCGGGGCGTACTGAATCCGGGCATGCCCGGTACCGGCGCGTCGGCATTCGACGGACGAGAAAGGCCAGCGCGCACGAATGTCGCGAGACATGGATGACCATTTCTGGTGTCATTGCGGGTAGGCCGTTGTAACGGTGAATACGAGTAGTGCCGAATATCGGCGTTGCCATGGTGGACGTGGAGAGCGAAGAGTCGATGAGTGCGGATGACCCTCGACTGTCGACCGATCCCATCGGACCACCGGATGGTGATAGCCGAGGCATCCAAGGTGGGCTGCGTGGGCAGGTTCTCAATGGTTTGGTCTGGGGTGCTGGCGCCCGAGTAGCCGGACTCGTCATCCAGATGATCGGGACGGTGGTCTTAGCCCGACTCATCGCCCCAAGTGAATTCGGACTCTTTGCGATCGCCGCTGTTTTCTACGGCTTCGGTGGCCTAGCCGGAAATCTTGGGCTTGGTACAGCAATCATTCAACGGCCGCGGATCACCGAGGCGCACCTTTCTACGGCGTTCTGGTTTAACGCAGTCATCGGCGTTGGCCTCACGCTTTTGCAGATCGCGCTCGCGCCCACACTCGCGGGTTGGCTACATCAACCCGACGTCACGCCTCTCATCCAACTCGTCGCATTGGCCTACACCCTGTCTCTGTCTACCGTGCCGATGGCCATCCTCGAGCGCTCGATGAAGTTCCGCACGGTTGCCATCGTCGAGATGTTCTCCTCGTGGACAGCATTGGGCTGCGCGGTTATTGGTGCGTTCATGGGATTCGGTGCGTACGCGCTCATCGGGCAGATTCTGATTTTCAATGTCCTGTTGAGTGCGAGTGCACTGATCGCTGCGCGCTGGTGGCCGCGCGCTCGTCCGACGATGGCCACGCTGAAAGACCTGTGGTCAGTGAGTATCTGGTTCACCTTCGGCAATCTTGTGGGTTACTGGGGACAGAGTGCGGACACGTTGGCACTCGGTCGCACACAGGCAACGGCTGAGGTCGGCTATTACAACCGCGGTTACAACCTGATGCAACTGCCGATGCGTCACCTTGGTGGAGTACTTACCCGAGTGACTACTCCGGCTCTGTCATACATGCAGTCAGATATTGAGCGGAGCAAGGCTGCGTGGTTGCGGTCTGCCACCTTGATGGCGCTGGTGTCGTTCCCTGTGTGCCTCGGTATGGCGGCGGCGGCTCCAGCTCTAGTTCGGACCCTTTGGGGCTCCACATGGATTCCCGTTGTTCCGTTGCTGCAAGTACTTTCGCTTGCTGGCATTGCCTGGAGTTTGGTGGTTGCTGCCGAGGGTTTGATGATGGCGCGTGGTCGGGCAAAGACGTTCTTTTGGCTTTCCCTACTCAGCAGCGCGATTACTATCGTGGCTGTGTTGATTGGTGTTCGGTACGGTGCCCTTGGTGTCGCTACGGCCATCCTTATCCGCAGCGTTCTGATTTTGCCGATCTATATAGGCGTTTGCCTACGTGACATCGACGTCTCATTCCTCGATGTCTTGACAGCGGTCTGGAAGCCATTGGTTTCTGCCGTTGCGATGGGACTTGTTGTTTGGGGTGTTGGTCATGGCGTCACCTCGTTGCCGTCTCCGTTACTACTGGTAATCCAAGTCATCGTTGGGGTTTGCGCCATGTGGGTGATGCTCCGCATCGTGGCGCCTGAATTGCTCGACGAAGCTCGTGGCCTCATTCGGCGCCGCTCGTCTGGAGCACACGAGCGTAATTGATTACGCAGTTCGCCATCATCACCGGTCCTAGTGGGCCGTTCGGTTGATTTCCAAGGGGATTTGGGCTCCCGCGTTAGTTCTGCCTTCGCAGATGTCGAAGAGGTAATTACCTCACGTAGACGGAAGTTGGCAGGCAATGAATGGACTAACCCGACGAACGGCAGTCAGGCTGGCTGCCGGTCTGTCGGCGCTGCTTATCGGTCTGTCGGTGACGTCGGCGAGTCCGGCCTCAGCGAGTTCGGCGATCGAGCCGAACGCGTCCTCCGTCGCTTCCGCGATCGCGGCTCAAGCACGCGTAACTCCCGCAATGGCGACGACAAGAACTATCGTCAAGGTCAGCAATCACTCTTTATACAACGCGAAGAAGCAACCGCAAGTGGCCGTTGCCCGCAAGGGGCCGGGCGTCGAGGTCGGCACGAAGATAACGTTCGCGACGAGTGGGACTGTTACCGCCATTCGCTTCTACAAGGGTGGGGTGGCCAACAGTGGCCGTCACGTTGGCAGTCTGTGGTCGAGCAGCAACGTGCTGCTTCGTCGGCAGGTGTTCGGTCGCGAATCCGCATCCGGCTGGCAATCCGTTCGGCTTGCAAAACCATTGAAGGTCATTGCTGGCCAGACCGTGATCGTTTCGTACTCAGCACCCAAAGGTGGATTTAGCCGAACTGCACAAGAGTTTTCGCGACGGATTCAGAGCGGTCCGCTTGCGGCCAACGTTGGCGCTGGTCTACTGGCCCATAGGACGGGTGTAGTCCCGGCGGCTCGAAGTCGAGTTAACGCAGGCTATCTCGTCGATGTGGTTTTTCAGCGCGTCTCTCGCAGCACTGTGACCGTGCGAACCCCAACTCCGCTCAGCGCTGGGTGGGCTGCCAGCGGGGTTGGAACGCTTAAGCCGTATCGCGGGCCTTTGATGATCACGAAATCCGGAACGGTTCTCGACGGGGTCGATATCAAGGGATCCATCGTCATCGCGGCCAGCAATGTGACGATTCGAAACTCGCGCATTCAGTCCAACACTGACTGGTATGCGGTCCGGCAGTATCCCGAGTACCGCGGGCTGAAGCTGCAGTACGTCGAGATCACCGCCCTGCCAGGTGCGATTCCCGATCAGGCGCTTTCGGCAGGAACATATGCGTCACTCGATCACGTGTACATCCACGGAATGCAGCGTGGCGTGTACGTAACGTCTGGAATGACGATAACTAATTCGTATCTCGATGACTTCGTTAACAACAGCGACAGCCACGCTCAGGCGATCCTTGCTCTCGGCCAGGCGAACCATGTGCGGATCATCAACAATGTTCTTGGTTGCGGTACGAACATGTGCACAGCTGCCGTGAGCGTGTTCCCTGAGCGCGGTAGCAACAACGATTGGGTTATCGACTCGAACGTCCTGAACGGTGGCGCATTCGCTGTCTACCTGGGCTATAGCCCACAAAGCGGGGAGAAGCCGAACACCAATATTCGCTTCACGAACAACGTGTTTGGGACGAAGTATTGGCAGAGTTCGGGTGAGTTTGGGCCAGTTGCCTCGTGGTCGAATGTGTCAAGCAACTCGTGGACCAATAACAGGTGGTTCACCGACGACCACCGCGACGGCTATGCGGTGACCTCCAAGGGCGCTCTCTGAAACGAGCACGACGCCAACGAGTCGGCCGTCGAACACGCAGGGTGATGCCGTTCACCTGTTTGGCGCTCTGAGCAGGTGTCGGGGTGGTTACACATGGCATTATCAAAGTGCTGTGTTGAACAGTTGGCGCTATGCCACTGAGACCGCCGAGGGGATCGACTAATCGTGGCAGGCAGGGACGTCACCTCGACGCTATGGGAGTCCGCGAACCGACTAACCCCGGATGCGCGCAGCAAGGCACGCACTCTCATTGACACGATCGGCGCGCCGTTCCTCGGTTCCATCAATGGTGCCGGTTCACCTGACGAAGTCGCGATCACGTTCGACGACGGACCTGAGCCGACTGTTACCCCGCATCTCCTGGCACTGCTGCGAGAGCACAAGGTGCAGGTCACATTCTTTGTCTTGCTCACCCAATGTCGTCGATATCCGGAGTTGCTGGAAGCGATCGTGGCCGATGGCCATGAGATCGCGTTGCATGGAGTCGACCATCGACGGATTACCGGACTTCCGTACGGCTTGGCGGTCGACTATCTGAGCAATGCCAAACTCGAGTTGGAACAGACCACCGGGCAAAGCATCAATCTCTATCGGCCGCCGTATGGATCTCAGTCAGTTACGTCATGGAATGCGGTGCGTAAGGCCGGTATGCAGGTTGTCGCGTGGAGCTGCGACGGTGCGGACTGGGTCGATCGCGATGTGGAGTCAGTTGTCGCCGATTCAATGGCGCGGCTCAACAGCGGGGGGATTCTTCTTCTCCATGAACGACTCGAACCGGACCCGCAGCGTGATGCTCCGAAAACGTCGTTCGATCGCGTCGAGATGACGCATCGACTTCTGGATCGTGTTTCGGCGAAGGGCTGGAAGCCGGCTCCGGTGGGCAAGATGGTTAGCGAGTCCGGGGCCAAGCGAACTGTTTGGTTGAGGCCGTAGCGGTGGTCGACGCGAAGAGCGGGCAGTCTCAGGTGGGTCCTATCGGTGCGAGTGGTCCCATCGCGAGCATCGTGATCCCCGCGCACAACGAGGAGGCAGTGATCGCGCGAACACTTTCGACGCTGCTCGCCGATGCACGTAGTGGCGAATTCGACATTGTCGTCGTGTGCAATGGCTGTACTGATGCAACTCAATCGATCAGTGAGGGATTCGCTGATCGAGGGGTTCGCACCATTTCGATACAGACGCCGTCGAAGATTGCTGCCCTCAACGCAGGGGATCGGGAAGTTCAGGCAATGCCTCGGGTGTATCTCGATGCCGACGTCCGGATAACTGCGGATTCGGTTCGTAAACTCGTTGCCACTCTTGACGCGGGGGCGTTGGTCGCCGCACCGCGTGCGCAACTCGATGTTGACCAGTGCTCGGCCTTGGTTCGTGCCTATTTCACGGTGTGGTCTGAACTTGGACATGTAAACCGCGGCCTGGGCTCTGGGGTCTATGCGCTGTCTCGCGATGGCAGAGCCAGATTTGACGATTTCCCAAGCGTTATGGGCGATGACTACTTCATCTACTGTCTCGTCGACGAAGATGACCGGATCAGCCCGGTTGACGCCGTCGCCACTGTGGTTCCACCTCAGACGATTAAGGACCTTGCCAAACGTCGGTTACGTATCGAAAAGGGCAACGCAGAGATTCGTTCCCAAGGCA
>JBAXUN010000006.1:0-37302 GCA_037129655.1 Actinomycetes bacterium | reverse complement strand
CGCACGCTCAAGGATGCGATGAACGAGGCCATGCGCGATTGGGTCACGAACGTCGACTCAACCCATTACATCATTGGCACCGTCGCCGGCCCGGCGCCGTTCCCAGAGATGGTGCGCGAGTTCCACCGGATCATTGGTGTTGAGTCGCGTGCGCAGATGCTTGAACTCACCGGACGTCTCCCTGACGCGGTAACCGCGTGTGTCGGTGGTGGATCCAATGCCATCGGTATCTTCTCCGGCTTCGTCGACGATGCTGACGTCAAGTTGTACGGTTACGAGGCCGGTGGCGATGGTGTCGAGACCGGACGCCACGCGTCGGCTATTACCGGTGGCTCCATTGGTGTTCTGCACGGTCAGCGCTCGTACGTACTTCAAGATGAGGACGGGCAGACGGTCGAATCACACTCGATCAGTGCCGGCCTCGACTACCCGGGGGTTGGCCCCGAGCACGCATGGCTCGCAGACAGTGGCCGCGCAACGTACATCGCTGTCACGGACACCGAGGCCATGGAGGCCTTCCGAATCCTGTGCCGCACTGAGGGAATCATCCCGGCGATCGAAACCGCGCACGCCCTTGCCGGCACAATCCAACTTGGACGTGAGCTAGGGCCTGACGCGATCATCTTGGTGAACTGCTCGGGTCGCGGCGACAAGGATGTTGAAACCGCAAGCCGCTGGTTCGGCATCATGGATGGCGAGCGGGCGCCGGAGGGTCGCGCGTGAGCAAGCTTCACCAGGCGTTCGCTGCGGCGAAGGCTGAAAATCGCGCGGCTCTGATCGGCTACCTGCCAGCTGGATTCCCAACTGTGCCAGGCGCTATCAACGCGATCACAGCCATGGTTGAGAACGGCGTCGACATCGTTGAGATAGGGCTGCCCTATTCAGATCCACTGATGGATGGCCCGACGATCCAGGCTGCCGTCGAACAGTCGCTGCGTCAGGGAACGACGATTCGCGATGTGCTAGAAACGGTCCGGGCTGTTGCAGCCACCGGTGCGCCGACGCTGGTGATGTCCTACTGGAATCCAATCGAGCGGTTCGGCGTGGAGAAATTTGCCGCCGAGCTCGCGGCCTGCGGGGGAGTGGGCGTTATCACCCCCGATCTGACGCCTGAGGAGGCCGGCGATTGGATCGCGGCGAGTGACGCGGCTGGGATTGATCGCGTTTTCCTAGTCGCGCCGAGCAGCACCCTTGAGCGCATTGAGGTCGTCAGCAACATCACCACGGGGTTCCTTTACGCAGCATCGCTGATGGGTGTTACGGGCGTTCAATCTGTCTCGGCTGCTGCACCTGCATTGGTCGAGCGCAGTCGTCCCTACACGAACCTTCCGGTTGCGGTCGGCCTTGGCGTTTCTACGGCCGCTCAGGCCACCGAGATTGCCGCCTACGCCGATGGGGTCATCGTTGGCTCTGCCTTCGTCCGCAAACTGATCGACGCTGCCACTCCTGCCGAGGGAGTTGCAGCCGTCGGCAAACTCGCCGCGGAACTTGCTGCTGGGGTTCGTCGCACGTCCTGATGCGGGCAAAACGGACACCGGGAACTTTTATTGCCCTGTGACGCGTCCGACATATTGATCCGCACGGGCCATGCCAACCCGCGAACGAGACCTAAGTAGGGGATGATCGTCAGGTGAGTTCATTGAGCCTTGGGTCGCGTACGTGGATCAGTACCGTGTTTCGTCTCGTACTGGCGGGCGTATGGCTGTACGCAGGCGGGGTCAAACTGTTTCAGCCCGGTGGTGCGCGCGAGGCAGTCATCGCTTACCGAATTTTCCCCGCGTCATGGGTCGACTTCTTAGGTTGGGCGCTACCAGCCATTGAGGTTGGGCTTGGCGCGCTACTTCTGATCGGCTTGTTTACCCGGCTCGCCGCAATCGCCAGTGCACTGCTTTTCGCAGCTTTCATTATCGGGATCTCCAGTGTGTGGATCCGCGGCTACTCGATCGACTGCGGCTGTTTCGGCGGCGGTGGAGACATCACCGAATCAGGCAAGACGTGGCGCTACACCAGTGAACTACTACGAGATGCCCTCTTTACTGGCATGGCGTGTTGGCTCGCGTGGTGGCCGCACACGAAGTTCGCCCTCGATCGAATTCCCGATGACGCAGTGACCGCGACCCCCGTCCCGGCCGAACTGACGTAAGGCTCTGTCGCAGTAATCCGCAAGCTTGTACGACCACTATCGCCAGCACCATAACTTGGAGTCGAACTTAAATGAGCGCAAAAGAGAGTGCCAAGTCAACCCGTGAGAAGGCTGCAGCCGCGCGCGCTGAGGCCGAAGCTGAGCAGAAGCGTCGCGACCGGACCGTGCGAATCATCGGTGGTCTCGCGGTGCTCGCCGTCATCGGTGCGATCTTTGGTGCGGTCATCTGGAACAACAAGAAGACGGCATCGGCGAATGATGTCGTTGCTGACGCTTCGGTACCCAAGGGTGTAAACACCGGGACGGGCGACTACCCATGGGGCTACCGATTCAATGAGGCTGGCACCAAGCCGACCCTTGCCATCTGGGAAGACTTCCAGTGCCCGACCTGCGCTGCGGTCGAGAAGGCCAATGGCAAAACTATTGAGCAGTTGGCCACGGATGGAAAGATCAATCTGATCTGGCGACCAACGTCCTTCATCGATGAGAAGACCTCGTCCTCAGCAGGCCCGAACCCGAAGTCCTCTCTGCGCGCCACTGCCGCATGGGGATGTGCCATCGATGCTGGCAAGGGTGCGGAGTACCACAACACTGTGTTCGCCAATCAGCCCGCAAATGAAGGTGACGGCTGGTCGCAGCAGCAGCTGATTGATTTTGGAACCACGGCAGGTATCACAGGTGATGCCCAAGCAACGTTCAAGACCTGCGTCGAGAACGACACCTACCGCCCATGGGCAAATAACTCGTACCAGACGTTCATCAAGGACGCGGTACCTGGAACGCCGACGGCCTACCTCAACGGTAAGGAAATCACGTTGGATGTCCTAGGTGATCCGACGAAGCTGACGAAGGCTGTTGCCGACGCTACGAAGTAAGTGCCGGTTTTAGATCGACCTGTCGCGCTGATCATGGGCGCGACAGGTACGTCAGGAAGGTTTGACTTGTGAGCGAGATCCCCGAGGTGTCTGCAGAGGCTTCTGCACCGCGGAAGTCTGGAACTGGCCTTCGTATGGGCATCCTCGGTCTGATCCTGCTGACGGTCATCGGTATTGCGGTGTGGGGCTTGATGTCCTCGAGTGCTAATGCGCCTAAGGTTGATCCACAAGCAGCCACCCCCACCACGATCCTTGACGGTTCCGGCAAGACGCCATGGGGTGTTGAGTACAACAGCGCTCCAGGTAAGCCGGTCTTGGCGCTGTGGGAAGACTTCCAATGTCCGTTCTGCTCGCAACTCGAACTTGCCAACGGGGTGGGGATCCAAGCGCTCGCCGATGCGGGCAAGATCACCCTCATCTGGCGGCCCACTGTCTTCCTAGACGGCAGCCCCGCGTCACAAGCCGGGCCTAATCCGAACTCGAGTGTCCGCGCCACGATGGCGTGGGGATGTGCAATTGATGCCGGAAAAGGTGCTGAATTCCACACGTATCTGTTCGCCCATCAGCCAGCTAAAGAGGGCACAGGTTGGTCCGATGATCAGCTAACGACATATGCATCCGATGTGGGGATCACCGGTTCTGCGCTCGATACATTTAAGGCCTGCTATTCCTCGCGCAAATATGAGTCGTGGGTTAAGAACTCGTACGCGGCCTTCGAGTCGGAAGGTGTCGCGGGAACTCCGGCCGGATTCCTCAACGGAACTGAGCTCACACCAGACCAAATTGCAGACCCGACTGTTCTGGCTGAGTTGGTATCGAAGGCGACCAATTAGTCACGACAAAAGTGTGTCGTTGTGGAATTTTCGAGGTGTGAAAACCAGCATGCACGGTAACGTCAAGGTGTGAGCACACACGAGGTTTATGAACACGGACACCGTGATGTCACCGGTGGTTGGTTACGCCCAGCGGTCTTTGGGGCGATGGATGGGCTGGTCTCAAACCTGTCTCTCATGGCTGGTATCGCCGGTGGCTCTGCAGCGATTGGTGCCGGTACAACACCAATAATCCTTGCTGGCATGGCTGGTTTAGCCGGTGGTGCTTTTTCGATGGCAGCGGGTGAGTACATCTCGGTTGCTTCGCAGTCCGAGCTCGCCGAGCAAGAGTTTGAGAACGAGCGGTTGGAACTTAGCCGAAACCCCGAGTCCGAAGCGCGTGAGCTCGCGGCAATTTGGTCCTCGCGTGGAGTTGACCGCGAACTCGCTGAGCAGGTGGCACTTCAATTGGGGCGAAATCCAGAGGCTGCCCTCGAGGTACATGCCCGCGAGGAACTCGGCATGGCCCCAGGCGAACTTCCCAATCCGTGGCTCGCGGCTGGCTCGTCATTTGTCTCATTCGTCATCGGTGCGGTGATTCCAGTACTGCCGTTCCTTCTCGGTGCCAGCACGTTTACCTGGTCGTTGGTCTTGTCGCTGATCGGACTTTTCGCCGCAGGGGCGCTTGTTTCGAGAGTGACCGCTCGCAGCTGGTGGTTCTCAGGGCTTCGACAACTCGTCATTGGTGCGCTCGCGGCGGCCGTCACGTGGGGGATTGGCACCATGGTCGGCACTAGCCTCGGCTAGGCGCCTGCGTTTTTCGCTCGATCCACGGCCAGCGCTTGCGCCACATGGGACGGTGTCCGGTACTCTGATGGCCTAGCAGTGAGGCCAATGTCGTCCCCTGCTCGACCACCGCCCTTTGGGCATCCGGCGAGCATCGACGACAGGAGGTCCCATGAAGTCAGCAATTCCTGCGGCTCAGGGCCTTTACCATCCCGGCAATGAGAAAGACGCCTGCGGTGTGGCATTTGTCGCGCAGATATCCGGTGTGGCCTCGCATGAGATCGTCGCCCTTGGAATCACCGCCCTGGAGAACCTCGAACACCGTGGCGCTTCCGGTGCCGAACCTGATTCAGGTGACGGCGCTGGCATTCTCACCCAGATCCCTGATCGGTTCCTGCGCAATGTTCTAGCGCAGGATGGCATAGAACTTCCTGCAGCCGGCGCGTACGCGGTCGGCATTGCATTTCTTCCAACTGACGAAGCTGAGTGCGCTCACGTGGTGGAGACGATTGAGCGAATCGCCGCCGACGAGGGCCTCGTCGTTGTGGCCTGGCGTGAGCTCCCCGTTGACGCGGTGGGTGCAGGCGTCGGCGCAACAGCCGTTGGAACGATGCCGCGGTTCCGCCAACTCATCGTCCAAGCTCAAGGTGGACGGGTGCGTGGTTTGGCACTCGAACGTTTGGCTTTCTGCCTACGTAAGCGCGCCGAGCATGAAGTTGACGTTTACTTCCCGAGCCTGTCGTCGCGAACGATCGTCTACAAGGGCATGCTCACAACCGGGCAGTTGGCCCCGTTCTTCCCTGACTTGACCGACGATCGGTACGAGTCTGCACTTGCCCTCGTCCATTCTCGTTTCTCGACCAACACGTTCCCGAGTTGGCCGTTGGCGCACCCGTATCGGCTGATCGCTCACAACGGGGAAATCAATACCGTTAAGGGCAATCGAAACTGGATGCGCGCGCGTGAAGCGCAACTTTCGTCCGATCTCATCAAGGGCGATCTGACGCGACTCTTCCCGATCGTTACAGAAGCCATGAGCGACTCGGCATCGTTCGACGAGGTGCTCGAGCTACTGCACCTCGGTGGTCGTAGCCTGCCGCACGCGGTGCTGATGATGATCCCGGAAGCGTGGCAGAACCATGCTGAGATGGATCCATCGCGCCGGGCGTTTTACGAATTCCATGCCACGCTGATCGAGGCTTGGGATGGTCCGGCGGATGTGGCTTTCACCGACGGAACTGTGATTGGCGCTGTTCTTGACCGCAACGGTTTGCGACCCGGTCGATACTGGGTCACCGACGATGGGCTCGTAGTGCTGGCAAGTGAGGTGGGTGTTCTCGATATTGAGCCCGCCCGGGTGGTTCGTAAGGGACGTTTGCAGCCGGGTCGAATGTTCCTGGTAGATACTGAAGCCCAACGCATCATCGAAGATGATGAGATCAAGGCCGAGTTGGCCGCGTCCAAGCCGTACGACGAATGGCTGCACGCAGGCATCATGCACTTGGATTCCTTGCCCGAGCGTGAGCACATCGTGCACACGCACGAAAGTGTTGTTCGGCGCCAGCAAACCTTCGGCTACACCGAAGAGGAATTGCGCGTTCTGGTCGCGCCCATGGCCAGAGCGGGGGCAGAAGCGATTGGATCGATGGGTTCCGATACCCCGATCGCTGTGCTTAGTGAGCGCCCACGGCTGCTGTTTGACTACTTCACCGAACTATTCGCTCAAGTGACGAACCCGCCACTGGACGCAATTCGCGAAGAACTGGTGACATCACTTTCAAGCCACATCGGGCCCGAAGCGAACATTCTCGAGGCGAGCCCGTCGCACTGCCGTCAGGTGGTCCTTCCTTTCCCCGTCATCGACAATGATGAGTTGGCGAAAATTCTGCACATCAACGCCGATGGCGATCTACCTGGCTTCACCGCGGCCAAGGTCAGTGGCCTCTACCGCGTCGAGGGCGGTGGTGAGGCACTTGCCGAACGTATGGAAGAAATCTGCGCGGAAGTTTCTGCGCTGATTGCCACCGGACACCGCTTCGTTGTTCTCTCTGATCGCGATAGTGATTCCGATCTTGCACCCATTCCGTCGCTACTTCTTACCGCCGGAGTTCATCACCACCTCGTTCGTCAAAAAGAACGCACGCAGGTCAGCCTGCTCGTTGAGGCCGGTGACGTACGCGAGGTACATCATGTTGCGCTTCTGATTGGATACGGCGCTGCAGCCGTCAATCCCTACTTGGCGATGGAAACCGTCGAGGATCTCGTCGCTCGTGGCGTCGTTACCGGAATTCCGCCAGAGAAGGCAGTCCGTAATCTCGTCAAGGCCCTGGGCAAGGGGGTCCTGAAGGTCATGAGCAAGATGGGTATCTCGACTGTGGCCTCTTATCGAGGTGCTCAAGTCTTCGAGGCGATCGGACTTGCCCCGGAGGTTATCGACCGCTGGTTTACCGGTACGACATCGCGCTTGGGTGGTATCGGTATCGAGGTGATTGCGCAAGAAGTTGCGCAGCGTCACGCTGTTGCGTATCCGCAATCGGGAATCTCACCTGCCCACCGACGTCTCGACGTGGGTGGCGAATATCAGTGGCGACGTGAGGGTGAGCCACACCTGTTCGACCCGGAAACTGTGTTCCGTCTGCAGCATTCGACCCGCGCCGGGCGCTACGACATCTTCAAGCAGTACACCGCGCATGTTAACGAGCAGGCTGAGCGTCTGATGACGTTGCGCGGTCTGTTCACATTCCGCGATGGAGCACGTGAGCCAATCTCGATCGACGAGGTCGAGCCGGTCAGTGAGATCGTAAAGCGGTTCTCAACCGGTGCCATGTCGTATGGATCTATCTCCGGTGAAGCACACGAAACACTCGCCATTGCGATGAATCGGCTTGGTGCTAAGTCGAATACGGGTGAGGGCGGCGAGGACGAGGAGCGCTTTGTTCTTGATCCCAACGGTGATTCACGTCGTTCAGCGATCAAGCAGGTAGCGTCGGGACGTTTCGGGGTTACGAGTAACTACCTCGTCAACGCTGACGATATTCAGATCAAGATGGCCCAAGGCGCTAAGCCGGGCGAGGGTGGTCAACTCCCGGGGCACAAGGTGTATCCGTGGATTGCTAAGACGCGGCATTCAACGCCGGGTGTTGGCTTGATTTCACCACCTCCGCATCACGACATCTATTCCATCGAAGATCTTGCCCAGCTGATTCACGACCTCAAGAACGCCAATCCACGTGCTCGAGTACACGTCAAACTTGTGGCTGAGGTTGGAGTTGGCACGGTCGCGGCTGGCGTTGCGAAAGCACATGCGGATGTCATTTTGATCTCGGGCCACGATGGTGGCACCGGAGCTTCACCGCTCACATCACTCAAGCATGCTGGTGGACCGTGGGAACTGGGGCTCGCTGAGGCTCAGCAGACCCTGCTGCTCAATGGATTACGCGATCGCGTCGTTGTCCAAACGGACGGCCAGTTGAAGACTGGACGCGATGTTGTTATCGCCGCCTTGCTCGGCGCTGAAGAGTTCGGCTTCGCCACCGCACCGCTGGTTGTCATGGGATGCGTCATGATGCGCGTATGCCATCTCGACACCTGTCCTGTTGGCGTTGCCACCCAAAACCCTGTGCTTCGTGAGCGGTTCACCGGCCAGCCGGAGTTCGTCGAAAACTTCTTCACCTACTTGGCGACAGAAGTGCGCGAATACCTTGCGGCTCTGGGCTTCAGGTCGATTGCTGATGCGGTCGGCCACGCGGAATTGCTCGATGCGGACGCGGCGATCAACCATTGGAAGGCCGATGGGATTGATCTAAGCCCACTGATGTATGTGCCAGAACTTCCCGAGGGCGCGGCTCGTCGTCAGATGGTCACTCAAGACCACGGCCTGTCCAAAGCTTTGGACAACGAACTCATCGCACTATCGGCTGATGCCCTCGAACGAGGTGAACCAGTGCGTGCGGCCTTTGCCGTGCGAAATGTGAACCGAACCGTCGGCACCATGCTCGGCTCCGAGGTGAGTCGACGATTTGGTAGCGCCGGCCTACCTGACGGAACGATCGATATCACCTTCACCGGATCTGCAGGTCAATCGTTCGGTGCGTTCCTTCCTGCTGGAATCACCCTGCGGCTCGAAGGGGATAGCAACGACTACGTGGGCAAGGGCCTTAGCGGTGGCCGCGTAGTTGTGCGTCCGCATCGCGCGTCAACTCTGAACGCCGCAGAAAATGTCATCGCGGGCAATGTGATTGGCTACGGAGCGACGTCGGGTGAGTTGTTCCTGCGGGGGACGGTCGGCGAGCGCTTCTGCGTGCGTAACTCTGGTGCGACGGCCGTCGTTGAAGGTGTTGGCGACCACGGATGTGAATACATGACGGGTGGTCGCGTCGTCATCCTTGGCCCAACGGGTCGTAACTTCGCCGCGGGTATGTCAGGTGGCGTTGCGTACCTACTCGACGCGGTTACTGCTCGGGTCAATCCTGAATTGGTCGATCTGCTTGCCCTCGACGAAGTGGACATCGCTGAGGTGCGCGCACTTCTTGTGGCCCACGAGCAGTGGACTGATTCACCGGTGGCTCAGGCGTTACTCGCTGATGAGGCGTTTGCATCACGATTCACCAAGGTATTGCCACGGGATTACGCGAAAGTATTGGCCGCCGCGGCCGCAGCCGAGCGAGAAGGTCGCGACGTGCAACAGGCAGTTATGGAGGCCACTCATGGGTGATCCAAAGGGATTCATGTCAACGGGTCGCCAGGGGCCCACGCGACGTCCGGTAGACGTGCGACTGTTGGACTGGAAAGAGGTTTACGAACCATTTCCGGCTGAGGCGCTCGAAAAGCAGGCCGGCCGCTGCATGGATTGTGGGATTCCGTTCTGCCATAACGGTTGTCCACTGGGTAACTTGATTCCTGAGTGGAACGACCTAGTGTTCCAAGCCGATTGGCAGGCCGCATCGGAACGTCTGCATGCGACGAACAATTTCCCTGAGTTCACCGGCCGGCTGTGTCCCGCCCCATGTGAGACAGCGTGTGTTCTGGGCATCAACGCTGATCCTGTAACGATCAAGCAGGTTGAGGTTGAGATTGTCGATCGGGCGTGGGACGAGGGTTGGATCACTGCTCAGTCCGCTCCTCGTCAGACCGGTAAGACGGTGGCTGTTATTGGTTCGGGTCCCGCGGGACTTGCCGCAGCCCAGCAGTTGGCGCGGGCCGGTCACACAGTGGCGGTCTACGAACGAGCCGACCGTATCGGTGGACTTCTGCGCTACGGAATTCCGGAGTTCAAAATGGAGAAGCGCCACCTAGATCGTCGACTTGAACAGATGCAAGCAGAGGGTGTGAAGTTCCGATCTGGAGTTGATGTGGGCACCGACATCACCGGACAGGATCTGCGTCGTCGTTACGATGCGGTCGTGCTGTCGGTCGGTGCAACATCGTGGCGGGATCTCGATGTTCCCGGTCGCGAGCTCGTCGGGGTTTATCAGGCGATGGAGTATCTGCCTGGGTCTAACCGCGAGCAGGAAGGCGATGTCGACGCGCAACCCATCACTGCCCATGGCAAGCACGTGGTCATCATCGGTGGTGGTGACACCGGAGCCGACTGCCTCGGTACGGCACATCGCCAAGGTGCTGCCTCGGTAATTCAACTCGAGATCATGCCGCATCCGTCAGATAGCAGGCCGGAAGGTCAGCCGTGGCCGACGTACCCGATGACATACAAAGTCACCAGTGCCCATGAAGAGGGTGGCGAGCGCATCTATTCGGTGTCAACGACACACTTCGTCGACAACGGGGCGGGACAGGTCAAGGGCCTTGCTCTCACAGAGGTGGAATTCGTCAACGGTAAGTTCGAACCGGTAGCCGGCACGGAGCAGGAGATCCCTGCGGACCTAGTGTTTCTTGCTATGGGTTTCGTTGGTCCGGAGCGCAGCCCGCTGCTGGAACAACTCGGTGTCGAGCTTGATCCGCGAGGAAACATTGATCGGAACGCGTCCTACATGAGCAACGTTGACGGTGTCTTTGTTGCCGGTGACGCAGGCCGCGGGCAGTCTCTAATTGTGTGGGCAATTGCCGAAGGTCGTTCGGCTGCTAGTGGAGTGGATCAGTGGCTCACCGGAAGCACCACACTGCCATCGCCGGTCGCGCCGACGCTGCGACCTCTGGTGATTTGATCATCGCTTCCTTTTGAAGCCGCACTCATTCACGTGAGCGTGTCTACCTGTTCATGTTCTGTAAACGCTTGTAGATAGGGTAGGTCTGTGCGTCGAGCAAAAATTGTGTGCACTCTAGGGCCAGCAGTGGCGACTCCCGACGGGATCGCTGCTCTAGTCGATGCAGGTATGGATGTTGCTCGACTGAATCTTTCCCACGGTTCGCATGAAGACCACGAGTTGGTTTACAAGTATGTGCGGGCGGCTGCAGATGCCGCCGGTCGTGGCATCGGAATCCTCGTTGATCTGCAAGGTCCCAAGATTCGTCTCGGGACCTTCAAGAACGGATCTGAACTCCTCGAGGCGGACGCGCAGTTCACTATTACCGCTCGTGATGTGCCCGGCGATGTCAACGAAGTGTCGACTACATACCTAGGCCTGCCTGGAGATGTTTCGCCCGGTGATCCGATCCTGATCGATGACGGCCGGGTGGCTCTTGAGGCGGTTTCCGTTTCCGATACCGATGTCGTAACTCGGGTGATCGAAGGTGGTCGAGTCAGCAACTACAAGGGGCTGAACCTGCCTGGCGTTGCGGTGAGTGTGCCCGCGCTGTCGGATAAAGACATAGTCGATCTTCGGTGGGCACTTCACCTCGGCGCAGACATGATCGCGCTGTCGTTCGTTCGTCGTGCGGACGATATCGACGACGTTCGTCGCATCATGGACGAAGAGGGCATTCACGTTCCCGTCTTGGCCAAGATCGAGAAGCCACAGGCAGTTGAAAATCTCGAAGCAATCATCGATACCTTCGACGGAATCATGGTGGCACGCGGCGACCTTGGAGTCGAGCTTCCACTTGAGCAAGTGCCACTCGTACAAAAGCGTGCAGTAACTCTGGCCCGGCTTGTGGGCAAGCCAGTGATCGTTGCCACCCAAATGCTTGACTCGATGATCTCGATGACACGTCCGACGCGCGCTGAGGCTAGCGACGTGGCGAACGCAGTACTCGATGGCGCCGACGCACTCATGTTGTCAGGGGAGACATCCATTGGCGCACACCCAGATCACGTCGTGCGCACTATGGCCCGCATCATTTTGCAGATCGAGTCCGAAGCAATTGATCAGCTCCCAGAGTTGCATGACCGCAACGACTCGACGTCACATTCGCTCACGCACGCTGCAGTGAGTGTGAGTACCGACGTTGGTGCAGCAGCAGTAATCGCCTTCACTGAGACGGGTCGTTCGGCGCGGCTTGTTGCGCGTTATCGCTCACCAGTGCCGCTGATGGCCTTCACGCCAAATCCGCGAGTGCGCAGTCAGTTGGCACTTACGTGGGGAGTGGAGACCTTCTTAGTCCCAGCGGCCACCAGTACCGACGAGATGGTGCGTCAGGTTGACTCATCACTACGTGAGATTGGCCGCGTTGCTGAAGGTCAGTTAATCGTCATTATCGCCGGTGTGCCACCAGGCGTCCCGGGAACCACGAACGGTATGCGCGTGCACAAAATCGGCACAAAGATTCCGAGTGGTGTTTAGTCCCGCAAGTCGGCGGTTCACGGTCCTTCGTTGAGGGCGCGACGTGCCTCAGGATTAAGCACACCCCAAGCGATTAGCTGGTCGGCTAACTGACTTGGTGGCTCGTCGTAGATGACGCCCAGGGTACGCAGATCATCCTGACGAATCGAGAGAATGCGTCCGTTGTAATCGCCCCGCTGCGCCTGAATCGCAGCCGCGTACCGGGCGAGTGGGCCGGCCTTTTCGGCTGGAACCATACCAAGACGTTCGAGATCGAGGACAAGGCGTGGGGGAGCCTCGACGGTCGCGGTAGGAGCGCCATCGGGGAGCAGCTCAGAAACGGGCACGCTGTAGAAGTCAGCGAGCTCAGCAAGCCGCTGGACAGTTACCGCGCGGTCACCCCGTTCGTACGAGCCAACAACGACAGCTTTCCAACGGCCGCGCGACTTTTCTTCAACGCCGTGCAGCGATAGACCCTGCTGCTGGCGGATTGAGCGCAGGCGGGTGCCTAGTGCGCGGGCGTAATCGCTGGTCATCGTGTCTCCTTTATCGCCCGGGAGTTCGATGCCGGGTACTGCAATGTTACGGAGCGTGACTGCCTTAAGTCTCGTCGAACCGGTAGCCCATTCGGGCGACACTTTAAGTGAGAAAATCAGCCCGATTCGTAGATCTCACATCATTGATCTAACTGAACGTAACATCCCGTTGATAAATGTGCTGACGTTGTGTGACATTCGAAATCGTCCGCGACATGGGGCTACCCCTGATCGGAAGCGAGTCATGCCATCGGGTATCGTCGGAACGACTTACTCCTTTAAGTCCGTCCTGTGAGGCGGGGAAGGGGGTGGTGGGAGTGTCTGCTGCTCGCACACCTGACGAAACACGTACCGTTCTTGACAGTGACGATATTGCCCGCGCGTTGACGCGCGTTGCGCATGAAATCGTAGAGCGCACCAAAGGTGCAGACGACATCGTTCTGCTTGGAATTCCCACTCGGGGCGTCTACCTCGCCAATCGGATTGCCGAACGCATCCACCAGATAGAGGGCCGCGAGATACCGGTCGGGTCCCTCGACATCACTCTGTACCGAGATGATCTGCGACGAGCGCCGGCCCGTGCCCTTCTGCCTACGTCAATCCCAGCGAGTGGAATCGACGACAAGGTAGTCGTACTCGTCGACGACGTGCTCTACAGCGGACGCACCATCCGAGCGGCATTGGATGCCATGAGCGACATTGGTCGGCCACGCATGGTGCAACTCGCGGTGCTCGTCGATCGAGGTCATCGCGAACTCCCGATTCGACCGGACTACGTCGGAAAGAACATCCCCACAGCTAAAACCGAAAAGGTGTTGGTGCACCTCGAGGAGTTCGACGGAGATGACGCAGTTCGGCTCAGTGGTCAGTCGCAGGAGGAATCGTGAATCGCCATCTACTTTCGGCCGCAGATCTTGATCGCGATGACGCACTCCTGGTGCTCGATACCGCCGCGGAGTTAGCGGCTCTGACTGATCGCGCAGTCAAGAAGTTGCCAACGCTGCGCGGACGAACAGTCGTCAACCTTTTCTATGAAGACTCAACTCGCACCAGGATTTCCTTTGAGGCTGCGGCCAAGCGACTATCGGCCGATGTCATAAACTTTTCGGCCAAAGGCTCGAGTGTGTCCAAGGGTGAGAGCCTGAAAGATACTGCGCTCACGTTGGAGGCGATGGGTGCCGATGCGGTCGTTATCCGTCACCCGGCCTCAGGCGCCCCTGATCGCCTAGCTCATTCCGGCTGGATTGGTGGATCGGTCGTGAACGCCGGGGACGGAACACACGAGCATCCGACGCAGGCGTTACTCGATGCCTTCACGATGCGTCAGCATCTTGCTGGTGGAAAGGGTGATCTCGCCGGACGTAAGGTGACGATCGTTGGCGATGTCCTACACAGTCGGGTGGCCCGAAGCAATGTTCTGCTGCTGTCCACCCTTGGTGCTGAAGTCACGCTGGTTGCGCCGCCTACGCTGTTGCCCGTCGGCATCGAAACGTGGCCGTGCGAATTCTCGTTTGATCTCGATTCCCAGCTTTCACGTGCGGATGCGGTGATGATGCTTCGCGTTCAGCGTGAGCGAATGAACGCCGCTTTCTTCCCATCGTCGCGTGAGTACAGCCGACGATACGGACTTGACGTACGACGTATGAATGCCCTTCCAGAGCATGCCATCGTGATGCATCCCGGTCCGATGAACCGCGGCATGGAGATTGCTGCCGATGTTGCCGATTCCGACCGCTCGGTGATCGTTGAGCAGGTTACTAATGGTGTGAATGTGCGGATGGCTGTGCTCTACCTGTTACTTGCGGGCGCCCAACTTGGCGAACCTGAAGGATCCGATCGAATGGCGGAGGTAACTGCCCCATGACCACGTCCTATGTCATCCGAGGTAGTCGTCCGCTCGGTGGTCCGAACGTCGATATCGTGGTGAGCGATGGGCTCATTGCGGCGATCGGTCCGTCCGTTGACGTGCCGACAGATGCGCGCGAGGTTAGCGCCCATGATCTCGTCGCACTCCCAGGTCTCGTCGATTTGCATACCCATCTGCGTGAGCCGGGCCGTGAAGATGCTGAGACTGTCCTTAGTGGCAGTCAGGCGGCAGCAGCAGGTGGCTACACGGCGGTTTGTGCGATGGCCAACACCAATCCGGTTGCTGACACCGCTGGCACCGTCGAGCAGGTTTGGCGACTCGGCCAACAAGCTGGCCTGGTAGATGTTCAACCCGTTGGCGCTGTCACGATGGGCTTGGCTGGAACGCAGTTGGCTGAGCTTGGCGCGATGGCTGATAGCGCGGCCCGGGTGCGCATGTTTAGCGATGACGGTAAGTGTGTACACGATGCGGTACTTATGCGGCGAGCACTTGAGTACGTCAAAGCATTCGACGGCGTTATTGCCCAGCATGCCCAAGAGCCACGCCTCACCGAGGATGCTCAGATGAACGAGAGTGCACTGTCGGGCATTCTTGGCCTTCGCGGTTGGCCGGCCGTTGCTGAAGAAGCGATCATTGCCCGCGATGTACTTCTGGCTGATCACGTCGGTTCGCGCTTGCACGTGTGTCACGTATCGACGGCTGGATCGGTCGAAATCATCCGCTGGGCTAAGTCACGTGGCATTGACGTAACGGCTGAAGTCACTCCGCATCATCTCCTGCTTACAGAAGAACTCGTGCGCTCATACGACCCGATTTACAAAGTGAACCCGCCATTACGTTCCGAGCGTGATGTTCATGCCCTTCGCGAAGCGCTGGCCGACGGCACGATCGACGTTGTGGCCACAGACCACGCACCGCATCCGGCCGAAGATAAGGATTGTGAGTGGGCCGAGGCGGCGATGGGAATGGTTGGGCTCGAGACAGCCGTCGGAGTCGTTGCTGAGGCGATGATCTCGACGGGACTTATGGATTGGGCTGGCGTCGCCGAGCGGATGTCCATGCAGCCGGCTGTGATCGGCCGACTCGCTGGCCAGGGACGAGCACTCGCCGTTGGCGAGCCGGCGAACATCACCTTGATCAACACCAGCGTGCCGTATCTCGTTGAGCCGCGTGCTTTGCGCAGTGCGAGTCGGAACACCCCCTATGCGGGTCGTTCACTTCCGGTATCCGTCTGGACAACGTTCTACAAGGGTGAGCTCACCCTCGATGAAGGAGTTCTTGTGAACCAGGCACGTAATGCGGCGAGCGCAGGATGACGACCTCGGATTTGCTCACGGCCGATCCAGCGCTGCTCGTCCTAGAAGATGGACGTAGTTTCCGCGGTCGCGCCTATGGTGCGGTGGGCGAGACTTTCGGCGAAGCCGTCTTCACCACGGGAATGTCTGGATACCAAGAAACGATTACCGATCCCTCTTACCACGGGCAGGTCGTTGTGCAAACGGCTCCGCATATCGGTAACTATGGGGTGAACGACGATGATGCTGAATCGCGTCGGATCTGGGTAGCGGGTTATGTAGTGCGCGATCCATCGCGAATCTCATCCAATTGGCGAGCCCAGCGAGATCTGCAAACCGACCTCGTTGCCCAAGGCATCGTCGGAATCAGCGATGTTGATACACGAGCTCTGACACGTCACCTGCGTGAGCGTGGCGCGATGCGAGTCGGAATTTTCAGCGGTGAACTTGCCGTCAAGCCGGTGGCCGAGCTTCTTGAACGGGTGCTGCAGAGCCCCCAGATGGAAGGGGCGAGTCTTGCCGACGAAGTGTCCACTGATGCTGAACTTGTCATTCCAGCAGTGGGGGAGCGACGTTACACAGTCGCCGCCGTTGACCTTGGCATCAAGGCAGCAACCCCGCGTCTGATGGCACAGCGCGGCATCGAGGTGCACATCCTGCCGTCAACAACCACCGCTGAACGTATGCTCGAATTGGGTGTCGACGGGGTGTTCTTCAGCAATGGCCCAGGCGATCCGGCCACCGCTCATCATGCGGTGTCACTCATGCAGGCTGCACTCGATGTGCGTCGCCCGCTTTTCGGCATCTGCTTCGGCAATCAGATTCTCGGACGAGCCCTCGGCTTTGGCACGTACAAGCTTCGCTACGGCCATCGTGGAATCAATGTGCCAGTCATGGATCGCACCACCGGCAAGGTTGAGATCACCGCTCAAAACCATGGTTTTGCCGTGGACGCTCCGATCGATCGAGTGACTGAAACGCCTTACGGTCGTGTTGAAGTTAGCCATGTCTGCCTCAACGACGATGTCGTCGAAGGGCTGCGATGCCTTGATACTCCTGCTTTTTCGGTGCAATACCACCCGGAGGCCGCAGCGGGTCCGCATGATTCTGCCTACTTGTTTGACCGTTTCTGTGAGCTGATGGAGGCATCACGTGCCCAAGCGTGAAGATCTAAAGTCCGTCATGGTGATCGGCTCGGGGCCGATCGTGATTGGTCAGGCATGTGAGTTCGACTATTCGGGCACCCAAGCCTGCCGCGTGCTGCGCGATGAAGGTATCCGGGTTGTTCTGGTGAACAGTAATCCGGCGACGATCATGACCGATCCGGAGTTTGCTGATGCGACCTACGTTGAGCCGATCACTCCTGAGTACGTCGAGAAGATCATCGCAAGGGAGCGTCCTGACGCGTTGTTGGCCACTCTCGGTGGACAGACGGCGTTGAACGCGGCGATGGCCCTGCATGCAAACGGAGTTCTCGAGCGATACAACGTTGAGCTGATCGGCGCGAACGTCGAAGCGATCGAACGCGGCGAGAACCGCGAGAGGTTCAAAGGCATCGTTGCCGAGATCAATGCCAGTGGCTTGTCGGCGGAATCTGCCAGCAGCGTGATCTGTCACTCGATGGATGAATGTATCGCCGGAGCCGAAATCCTCGGGTACCCGATGGTCGTGCGCCCATCGTTCACGATGGGTGGCGCCGGCTCGGGAATGGCATATGACGAGAACGACCTGCGACGTATCGCTGGTGCCGGCTTGGCTGCTTCACCGACGACGGAGATCCTTCTCGAAGAGTCGATTCTGGGATGGAAGGAATACGAACTCGAACTGATGCGCGACCTTAAAGACAACGTCGTCGTTATCTGCTCGATCGAGAATGTTGACCCGATGGGCGTTCACACCGGTGACTCGATCACCGTTGCCCCTGCACTCACGTTGACCGATCGCGAGTACCAGCACATGCGCGATGTCGGAATCGCGATCATTCGAGCTGTTGGTGTCGATACCGGTGGCTGCAATATTCAGTTCGCTATCAACCCCGATGACGGACGAATGATCGTGATCGAAATGAATCCACGAGTTTCGCGCTCATCGGCTTTGGCCTCCAAGGCGACCGGCTTCCCAATCGCGAAGATCGCCGCCAAGCTGGCTGTCGGCTACACGCTGGACGAGATTCCCAACGACATCACCCGTGAGACACCAGCGAGTTTCGAGCCTGCCCTCGATTACGTTGTGGTGAAGGTTCCGCGCTTTGCATTTGAGAAGTTCCCGGAGGCCGATCCGACCTTGACGACCACAATGAAGAGCGTCGGTGAGGCGATGGCGATTGGTCGTAACTTCACCGAAGCCCTGCAAAAGGCGCTGCGTTCGATTGAACGTAAAGAAGCCCCTTTCGGATGGGTTGGCAGTAAGAGCGACGTCGACTCGGAGGCATTGCTCGCCTCCATCGCCGTGCCTCACGATGGACGCCTTCGTCAAGTGCAGCAAGTGATGTGGGCGGGGGCCAGTGTTGAGCAGGTGCATGAGATCACTGATATCGACCCGTGGTTCCTCGATCAGATCGCGCTGATCAATGAGGTGGGCGATCTGCTGGTCGATTCCGCCGATCTAACCCCTGCGTTGCTGCGTCTGGCCAAACGACATGGCTTCTCCGATGTGCAGATCGCTGCAGCACGCGGTGTCACGGAGCCGGTGATTCGTGAACTCCGCTACGGACTAGGTCTGCACCCCGTCTATAAGACGGTCGACACCTGTGCAGCTGAATTCGCAGCCAAAACTCCCTACCACTACTCAAGTTATGACGAAGAGACCGAGGTTGAACCGCGCACCACACCCGCGGTGCTGATTCTTGGCTCAGGTCCCAACCGCATTGGTCAGGGGATCGAGTTCGATTACTCGTGTGTGCACGCAAGCCTGACACTTCGTGAGGCCGGCTACGACACGGTCATGGTGAACTGCAATCCCGAGACGGTGTCCACCGACTACGACACCTCAAGCCGGTTGTACTTCGAACCGCTCACGCTCGAGGACGTACTCGAGGTTTACCGGGCAGAGCTTGCCGCAGGGCCAATCGCTGGTGTCATCGTGCAGCTCGGTGGACAAACACCGCTCGGGCTCGCGCAAAACCTCAAGGATGCAGGGGTGCCGATCCTCGGCACGAGTCCCGAGGCAATTCACCTCGCTGAGGATCGTGGCGCGTTCGGGAAGGTTTTGGACGAGGCGCACCTGCCGTCCCCAGCGCACGGGATTGCTACAAGCTACGACGAAACGCTTACGATCGCCGACCGCATCGGGTACCCGGTTCTTGTTCGTCCGTCCTATGTCCTTGGTGGGCGCGGAATGGAAATCGTCTACGACGAGTCGATGCTGCGTGACTACATCAGTCGAGCCACCGAGGCCACACCAGAGCATCCCGTGCTCGTCGACCGCTTCCTCGATGATGCGATCGAAATCGATGTAGACGGTCTTTACGATGGCACCGAGTTGTATCTCGGTGGCGTCATGGAACACATCGAAGAGGCCGGTATTCACTCCGGCGACTCCGCCTGTGCGCTGCCGCCCATTACCCTGGGCCACGCCGATATTGAGCGGATTCGCAAGTCGACCGAAGCGATTGCCAAGGGTGTTGGAGTCCTCGGGCTTCTCAATGTGCAGTACGCCTTAGCAGGTGACGTGCTCTACGTACTTGAGGCTAATCCGCGGGCGTCCCGCACGGTGCCGTTTGTGGCCAAGGCGACAGGTGTTCCGCTCGCTAAGGCGGCCGCGCGCGTCAGCCTCGGCGCGACGATTTCCCAACTCCGCGACGAGGGGTTGCTCCCAACCTGGGGTGACGGTGGCACGCTGCCGATTGGCGCTCCAATTGCTGTCAAGGAGGCGGTCCTGCCTTTCGGTCGATTCAGCGGTGTTGACACTGTTCTAGGCCCGGAGATGCGATCAACCGGCGAGGTGATGGGTATCGACGCCGACTTTGGATCAGCATTCGCCAAGTCTCAGACGGCCGCTTACTCGTCCGGTTTGCCGACGTCAGGTCGGGCTTTCGTCTCTGTGGCCAACCGCGATAAGCGTTCCATGGTGTTCCCAGTCAAGCGCCTGGCCGATCTGGGCTTTGAGATCCTAGCCACTGAGGGAACCGCTGAGGTTTTGCGTCGCAACGGGCTCCAGGCCACTGTTCTTCGCAAACTGCACCATGGCCGTGGTGCGAACGGTGAGCCCACGACAGTTGATGCCATCTTGGCCGGCGAGATCGATCTCATCGTTAACACGCCCTACGGAGTTGGTTCACGGTTGGACGGTTACGAAATCCGTACTGCGGCCGTCGCCAGGGGGGTACCGTGCATCACAACGGTGCAGGGATTGGCTGCCACGGTTCAAGGCATCGAATCATTGAAAGCTGGCGGGATCGGAGTACGGTCTCTGCAAGAGTGGGCTGCCGATCTCGATGCACTTCGCGCCGAGCAATTGGCGTATCGGTTGGATGGCGAACGTGAAGATGACACAGCGCGCATGAGCGCCGGAACGGGAACTGTTGATGTCTGAGAGCCCGAAGTCGGGAGCGATCCAAGTCACTGGCGAGGTGCTGTCTATGAGACGTGCCGGTGACTATTTCGTCTTGACGCTAACGGCACCGGGAATTCCGGAGCGGGCGCGGCCAGGTCACTTCGTGGCGCTCGCTGTCGGAGGAGTGACATCGTCGGCTCTCCTTCGTCGAGCCTTCTCTATCTATACGGTGCAAAGCCGAGGGGTATATGGAGGCACGCTCGAGGTTGTCTTCGCAGTGCACGGAGCGGGCACCGAATGGATGTCAGGTCTTCATCGTGGTCAACAGGTAGATATCGTTGGGCCGCTTGGAAAACCCTTCATGTTGCCGAAGAATCCCGTGCCGTGTGTGCTCGTAGCTGGGGGTTATGGATCGGCGCCGATGTTCATGCTCGCCGATGCACTGCGCGCCCGCGGCTGCAGGGTAGACCTCGTTTTTGGTGCGGCCACTGAGAGTAAATTGTTTGGCGTCCTGGAAGCTAAGCGAGTCGCGGCTTCGATCACAATCACCACAGATGACGGCAGTGTGGGCGAGCGCGGTCGCGTCACCGATGTCTTGCCCGCAATCATGAAGCGAACCGATGCTGACGTCGTCTACGCATGTGGACCAATGGGGATGCTGCGCGAAGTTGCCAGGGTTGCAACTGAGCACGGCGCCTATTCCCAATGTGCGGTTGAAGAGTCCATGGCCTGCGGGATCGGTATCTGTATGACATGTGTCCTTCCGGTCATCGGCCAAGACGGGATCACTCGCATGGTTCGGTCATGTGTAGACGGACCCATTTTCCGTGGTGATCGGGTGCGTTGGGATGACGTGGACACAATTCCCGACGATGTCTATGGCGCACCTGTGAAGGGCGGCCACTGATGACGAGAGCAGTGATTACTCACTCACCGCGCGAGCAAGACGCTCGCGTGACTCCGCGAGTGGACATGTCCACTACGTTGGCCAGGCTTGAGTTACCCTCACCGGTCCTGACAGCTTCGGGGTGCGCGGCCGCCGGTCGGGAACTTGATCAGTTCTTCGACATCACCACAATCGGTGCGGTTGTCACAAAGAGCATCATGATGAACCCGCGCTCGGGTCGTCCTACCCCGCGGATGGCTGAGACGCCAAGTGGGATGCTGAACTCGATCGGCCTGCAAGGCCCGGGAATCGACTCATTCTTGGAGAACGATCTCGAATGGCTACGCCGGCGCGGTGCACGTGCTGTCGTATCGATCGCAGGTGGCTCAATCGACGAGTACACCCGTTTGGCATCTCGGTTGCGTCACGTTCCTGACATCGCGGCAATCGAGGTAAACATCTCGTGCCCCAACGTGGAGTCACGGGGTCAGGTATTCGCCTGTGACCCGATTGCCGCGGCCGAGGTGATTGCGTCGGTTCGTCGCAACACCGCTCCTGGTATTCCGGTGCTCGCCAAACTTTCCCCAGACGTCACGGACATCGTTGCGATCGCGAAGGCTGTGGTCGGCGCTGGTGCCGATGGTCTGTCGATGATCAACACATTGCTTGGCATGGTGATCGATACCAACACGATGCGTCCTGCGCTCGCAGGAGTCACCGGTGGGCTTTCCGGCCCGGCAATTCGGCCGGTGGCTGTTCGGTGCATTTACCAAGTGCATGCGCAGTTGCCGAATGTTCCCATCCTTGGCATGGGCGGAATTCGTACTGGAAACGACGCACTTGAATTTGTTCTCGCCGGCGCAAGTGCTGTCAGCGTTGGCACGGCCACATTTAACGATCCATCGGCACCGGTGCGCGTGGCTAAAGAACTTGCAATTGCATTGGCTGAGCGTGGTTTTGCTCGATTTGAAGATGCCATTGGCTATGCGCATCGCACCCCAGAGCCGCTAGCTGCTCCGGGCGGTGTTGTTGCAGTACATCCGGTGAATCCGGAAGACGATATTGCGGACTCAGATATTCGCGGGGGAGTCGAAGGATGAGCGCGCTCGCCCCGATCGCCGTTGCTCTTGACGGTCCTGACCTAGACACTGTTGTCAGTTGGGCTCGTAGCACGAGTCCATTTATCTCAACGATGAAGATTGGGCTTGAGACGTATTTGCGTGATGGCGATCAGGCCGTGCACGCAGTCCGAGAGGCATCAGGGGGACGTGATGTCTTCCTCGACTTGAAGTTGCACGACATCCCGAACACGGTTGCGGGCGCAGCTCGATCTATCGCGCATTTGCACCCGAGTTATCTAACGGTTCATGCAAGTGGTGGTTCAGCTATGATCGCCGCCGCGGTGCAGGCACTTCCCGACACGAAGATAACGGCTGTAACGATCTTAACCTCACTCGATGAGGCAGCATTGGCGGCGATCGGAATGCCAGGCCCCGCTTTGGATGCTGCATGTCGACTGGCCGAGTTGGCGGTTGCCGCAGGGGCCAGGGCCATCGTGTGTTCACCACAGGAAGTCGCGGCGATTCGTACCCGAGTCCCGGCGGATATCGTCTTGATCACGCCAGGGGTGCGGCCCGCGGGCGCAGCTCTGGGAGATCAAGCAAGGGTCGCGACGCCACAGCAGGCGTTAGCAGATGGGGCCGACCTTTTGGTGATTGGTCGCCCGATAACGGCAGCGCCCGACCCGGCCGTAGCGGCTGAACTACTTTTTAACGAGCTCATTTCTTAGTTCAAGTTTTGTTAAACGCAGAATTCTTCTTGAGAGTTGCTTTCGGCATGCATCTCATCTCGCTAGGGTCGTCGTCGAGTATATTTCTACGAGAGGACACACGATGGCGTTACCACCCCTCACGTCAGAGCAGCGGGCAGCCGCACTTGAAAAAGCCGCCGAAGCACGACGCGTCCGCGCAGAGGTGAAGAACCGCCTCAAGCATTCAGGTGCGTCGATTGCAGATGTCATCACCTCGGGTCAGACAGATGACATCATCGGCAAGATGAAGGTCTCAGCGCTGCTGGAATCCATGCCCGGAGTTGGCAAGGTTCGCGCGGCCGAAATCATGGACCGTTTAAGTATTGCCTCGAATCGGCGTTTGCGCGGACTTGGTACTCATCAAGCCGCGGCCCTGGCTAAGGAGTTTTCGGCCTGAACGCTCGACTATCGGTTGTCTCGGGGCCCTCGGGTGTCGGCAAGAGCACCGTGGTGGCCCGGGTCTGCCGCGATCACCCGGATATCTGGCTGTCTGTATCGGCAACCACTCGGGCACCTCGCCCTGGAGAGATCGACGGTGAGCAGTACGTTTTCCTAAGTCGTTCGGAATTTGAACAACTGATTTCAGATGGTGAATTTCTCGAATATGCCGAATTTGCCGGAAATCTTTATGGGACGCCGCGGAAGGCGGTTCAAGATCGACTAAACGTTGGTCAATCGGTGGTTCTGGAGATTGAACTTCAAGGTGCGCGTCAGGTAAAAGCCGCAATGCCTGAGTCGCAGCTGGTTTTCATTGCACCGCCGTCCTGGGACGAGTTGGTACGCCGGTTGACTGATCGAGGAACAGAGCCCGCGGATGTTATCGAGGCTCGACTTGATACTGCCAAGGAAGAGTTGGCGGCCCAATCAGAATTCGATCATGTCGTGGTGAACACGTCAGTTCAGCAAGCGGCGCACACCTTGGTAGAGTTATTTCAGTTAGACGACTGATCCCGCTCGGCCCTTGGCTGTAACGAGGTTGTTGTCGCCGGACAGGAATCGCCTGTGTCGGACATTTCGAATGAAAGGCGCCCACGTGTTTGGCACAACGGCTGCCCCTGAGGGCATCACGAATCCGCCGATCGACGACCTTCTACAGGCGACCGATTCTAAATACTCACTGGTGATTTACGCGTCGAAGCGTGCTCGTCAGATCAACGCCTACTACTCGCAGCTTGGCGAGGGCCTACTTGAGTATGTTGGCCCACTCGTTGAAACGCACGTTCAGGAAAAGCCCCTGTCGATCGCGATGCGCGAGATCAATGCAGGACTTCTTACCAGCGAGCCCATCGATCCGGAATCCCCGGACGCCGCGTTCGTCTCGTGACCACAAGCGACGATCCCGTCGCCGACGCCCCACCGTTGGTGGTTTTAGGCGTTGGTGGCGGGATCGCCGCGTATAAGGCCGCAGAGTTGCTTCGCCGCCTTAGGGCGCACGGCCTTGACGTCACGGTGGTGCCCACCAGAGCAGCCTTGCGTTTCGTCGGCGAGCCCACGTGGTCTGCGCTATCCGGCAAGCCGGTAAGCGCAGAGGTGTGGGATGACGTTCATGAGGTGCCGCACGTACGACTTGGCCAGCAGGCCGCCCTCGTTGTGGTTGCGCCTGCCACAGCTGATCTCCTAGCCCGAACTGCCAACGGGTTGGCTGACGATCTCTTAGGAAATGTTCTGCTCACCGCATCCTGCCCGGTCGTGATGGCCCCTGCGATGCACACCGAAATGTGGGAACACGCAGCCACCCAAGCCAATGTAGCGACGTTGCGATCACGCGGGATCATCGTGCTCGACCCTGCTGTCGGACGATTAACCGGAGCTGACTCAGGGCCGGGGCGGTTACCAGAGCCAGATGCGATTGCGCAGGCATGTTTTGCCGTTCTCGCCGGCACGAAGGCCGACCTTATTGGCAAACGATTTCTCGTCTCGGCCGGTGGCACCCAAGAGGCACTTGACCCAGTCCGGTTCATCGGTAACCGCAGCAGCGGTAAGCAGGGTTATGCCATTGCAACGCAAGCGATTGCGCGTGGTGCGCAGGTCACCCTTGTTTCGGCTAACGTCAGCGCGGCAGCGCCTGCTGGCTGCGAGGTCGTGTCCGTCGAGTCAGCGGACGAACTGCACTTGGCGATGATCGAGCGTGCATCGCAATGTGACGTCATTGTGATGGCAGCTGCGGTGGCCGATTTTCGTCCACGGCAGGTGGCTGGCCACAAAATCAAGAAGCAGGACGATGGTGCGGCTCCGACGATCGAGCTTGAGCGCACGGTGGACGTACTCGCTGAACTCGTTAAGCACCGTGCCATCGCGGGGCATCCCCTGATCGTCGGGTTCGCTGCTGAGACGGGCGACGAACATGGCGATGTTCTGCAACACGGCCAAGCCAAATTGGCCCGCAAAGGCTGTGATCTTCTCGTCGTCAACGATGTAAGTGAGGGCAAGGTGTTCGGCCAAGACCACAATGAGGTAGTGGTTCTCACCGCCGACGGGGGTTCGGTTGCAGTCCCATCAGCGTCCAAGACCGAGATCGCCGATGCCATTTTGGACGTCATCGTTTCTTCGATCCACAAAGATCGCTGAACAGCCTCAGGTAAAACGGCAGGCGCCACACGGGATCGGCATGAAATTTCGTCGCACCCACCCGTTAGACTGGCGAAGATTTCACGTCTATCAAGGAGCGACTCCGTTGGCCCGTCGGCTGTTTACCTCAGAATCTGTGACCGAGGGACACCCAGACAAGATCGCTGATCAAATCAGCGACACGATTCTGGATGCCATGCTGAAGGAAGACCCACGCAGCCGAGTGGCATGCGAGACCTTGATTACGACCGGTCAGGTGCATATCGCTGGGGAGGTCACGACCTCCGGCTGGGTTGATATTCCAAGTCTGGTTCGCGAACGCATCCTTGCAATCGGTTATGACTCAAGCAAGAAGGGCTTCGATGGCGGCTCATGTGGAGTCAGTGTGTCCATCGGCTCGCAGAGTCCAGATATCGCCCAGGGTGTCGATGACGCGATCGAAGAACGCGAGGGTCATTCCGATGATGCTCTCGACCGTCAGGGTGCTGGCGATCAGGGTCTGATGTTTGGCTATGCCTGCGATGACACTCCCGAGTTGATGCCACTGCCGATTCATCTCGCGCACAACCTTGCCCGGCGCCTGGCCGCAGTGCGTAAGGATGGATCGATCCCTTACCTGCGTCCCGATGGCAAGACTCAGGTCACAATTGAGTACGACGAAGACGACAAAGCTGTACGTCTCGACACCGTCGTGGTGTCGACGCAACACGCCGCCGACATTGATCTGGCCACTCTCTTGACGCCGGATATCGCTGAGTTGGTCGTTGGGCCGGAGATTGCCGCCCTTGATATCGACACTGAAGGATTCCGACTCCTAGTGAACCCGACTGGTCGCTTTGAGATTGGCGGTCCGATGGGTGATGCCGGTTTGACGGGCCGCAAGATCATCGTCGACACCTACGGAGGTATGGCACGTCACGGTGGTGGCGCGTTCTCCGGCAAGGATCCGTCGAAGGTCGACCGATCCGCGGCGTATGCCATGCGCTGGGTAGCCAAGAACGTGGTTGCCGCCGGACTTGCTCGTCGCTGTGAAGTTCAGGTCGCCTACGCCATCGGTAAGGCTCACCCGGTTGGTGTGTTTGTTGAGACCTTCGGAACGGGCGTCAAAGCTGACTCAGAAATTCAGGCTGCCGTGCTTGAGGTCTTCGACCTGCGCCCCGCCGCGATCATCCGTGATCTTGATCTGCTGCGTCCGATTTACACCCAGACCGCTGCCTATGGGCACTTTGGTCGTGAGTTGCCGGACTTCACCTGGGAGCGCACAGATCGCGCCGATGCACTTCGTACGGCAGCAGGGGTTTAGTTCTCAGCCCGGCAGTGTGGCAAGTTGTGCCGCGCTGCCGAGTTTTTCCTATCTCTTGAGCCTTCCTTGATTCGCCCGTTTGGGTGATGGGCAAGCGTGAGTGAAAATTCGCCGAATGAAGGACTCTCCTGTGAATATGTCGCCTTCGAAGATTATGGCCGGGCTCATCGCTGTCAGTTTTGCTGCTGGTTCGATAGTTGGTGTTGCATCGCCTGCGAACGCGGCCAAAGAGGTCATGAATGCCGTTGGCAGCAGCCACGGCAAGATCTCCACCCTGACCCGCGAGGCTCAGGCGTCCAAGCGCGCCGCTGCAGCGATTACCAGTGCCTCAAATCTTCAATACCGCGGTGGCAATCACGGAATCGGCGTCACTACCGGCCCGCCCAAGGTGGTTTTGGTCTTCTGGGGCACCCAATGGGGAACTCAAACGATTGATCCCGTCTCCAACGTCAGCACGTTTTCCAACGATCCTGCCGGCGTAGCACCACGGCTTCAGATGATGTTCTCGGGCCTTGGTACCAACAACGAGTTGTGGTCGGGTGTTCAGACGCAGTTCTGCGAAAGTGGAAACAACGTAACCATCGCGGTTGGTGCACAAAGCTGCCCGGCGAATGCCCCACACGTCGGTTACCCGCTAGGTGGTGCACTCCAGTCGGTGCTCTACGACAATGCGGCAGCCGCGCCAACACAAGCCACGGATAATCAGATCGCCGGAGTTGCAGTTCGTGCTGCCACCACGGTGGGCAACACCACTCCTGCCCGAAATCGCAGCACCCAGTACTTCGTGGTGAGTTCATCTGGTCTTCATCCAGGTGGCTTCAACACCCTCGGAGCTAACTGGTGTGCCTGGCACGATTGGAATGGCGACACCACTTTGGTTGGTGGGGCGTACCCCTCAACGGTGGGTGATATCGCCTTCACCAACATGCCCTACATTCCCGATCAGGGTGCTTCTTGCGGTGCCAACTACGTCAATGCTGGCGCTGCCGGAAACATTGATGGTGTCACGATTGTCGGTGGGCACGAGTTTGCCGAGACCATCACTGATCAGAATCCCGGTGGTGGCTGGATCGATTCCAAGGGTGCCGAGAACAGCGACAAGTGCGCGTGGGTTGGCGTGGGGGGCACCGGTGGTGCGCAGAACCTCGTTACCTCCGCTGGCACATTCGCAATGCAGGCCAACTGGTCCAACGACGTCGCTGGCTGTCAGTTCACCCATGCGATCGTGAGCACGAGCAGTCAAGTTGTTGCCTTCAGCGCTACCACGCCTAACCAGTCTTCGGTCGCTGGAACGCCTGTGACACTGCAGATGAGCGCAACATCAACTCCTGCAGGACCGACAATCACCTACTCCGCAACCGGGCTTCCAACTGGACTGACCATTGCACCAGCGACCGGCTTGATTTCCGGAACGCCGACCGCGAATGTGACGAACTCCGCCGTTGTTGTTACTGCCACGGATAGTGGGGGCTCAGTGGGCACCTCTTCGTTTACGTGGACTGTTACTGGTGCGGCTACTCTGCCCGGCCTGACCCCAACCTTCGCGACTCCGGTCGCCACAGCTACGGGTTTCACCGCGAAGGTGAGCAACCACAGCACCTCGTACACCTGGACATGCACGGCGACGTCGGGATCGTGCTCAGTTTCGACCGCTGGAACGGTTACGGTTTCCGGGGTTGCAGCTGGGACGTCCGTGACGGCCACAGTCAACACTGCGCGCACGGGCTATTCCAGCGGTACGGCTGCGGTAAGTGCCACGTCGCTCTTGGCAGCGGTTAACCCGACTCTGAGCTTTGTGCGCACCGGCACCACGCTTGTTGTCACGATCACGAACTACGACGGCACCTTTGCGTACACGCAAACCTCGACTCGCGGCACGATCACTCGCTCTCTCGCCGTGATCACAGTGACCGGAGTTACCGCTGGCCGTACGGCGACCGTGACGGTGAAGAACACCAAGACAGGTTACGCGGGCGGCTCAGCTTCCATTACCGGCTGAGTCACCGAAACGATCAGTTTCACGCTTCGTCGCGGCCACCCCTTCGTGGGATGGCCGCGACGTTTTATGTGGGTAGATATGTCGAGTGACAGTGCCATCGTGTAGAACTCAGGGGTGGACATCGATAACGAGCAGCTAGCGCTGGTCGCGAGTTCGATTCGCAAAACCAAGACCAAGCCAGCACCGGAACCGGCCCTGATCAATCCGGTCGCCCAGGTGATGGTTGATATCTCGTTACCCCATCTGGATCGAACTTTTGACTACCTCGTACCTGAGGTTTTGTCGCAGGAGGCAACGCCGGGGGTACGGGTTCGCGTCCGCTTCTCCGGCAAGCTCGTTGACGGCTGGATTCTCAACCGGTGTGATCGCTCAGAGCATGAGGGGCGACTAGATCGCATCGCTAAGGTTGTCAGCCCAGAGCCCGCGCTGACCCCAGAGATCAGCAGCCTGTGCCGTCAAGTGGCCGATTACTACGTAGGCACCCTGCCCGATGTTGTTCGAGCTGCTGTTCCGACCCGTCACGCCGCTGCGCAGGCAGCACTTGATGCGCAGCCGTCACCTGAGCGGGTTGCCGTGCCGCAGCCAGGTGAATCTGTGCAGTGGGGTCGTTACACAGGTGGTTCAGCATTACTGGCTCGTCTTGCCACGCTCGCTGCGTACTGCGCGTCGGCACCTGGCCCGCGCGCGGTGTGGGTGGCAGCATCGGCTACGGATCCAGCCGATCAGATCTGCGAACTCGTGCATGCGGCCGCACAAGCGGGCCGTGGCATTCTGATCGTCGTTCCTGATGCACGTGATGTAGCTCGGCTCGACGCAGCGCTAAGGACGGCGCTAGGCCGAGACCAGCATGTTGTCCTCACCGCGGATCTAGGCCCGTCGGCGCGTTACACCGCATTTTTACGAATCCGACGTGGGCAGGTCCGCATCGTTGTGGGTACCCGGGCGGCGGTGTTTGCGCCCGTATCCGATCTCGGGCTTATCGTCGTGTGGGACGACAATGACGATTCGCTGAGCGAACCACATGCTCCGTATTGGCATGCGCGCGAAGTGCTTGTCATGCGCGCCAATACAACGGGTGCGGCGATGGTTCTTGGGTCCACGTCCCGCTCGGTTGAGGCGGCCGCACTAGTGAGCTCTGGGTGGGCCCGAAATGTTGTTGAGCCGCGTACAGCGGCCCGAACATCAGCCCCGCGCATCATTACGATCGGCGGTGATATCGAACAGGCGCGGGACGAGGCGGCCACCACAGCTCGCTTGCCGAACATTGCCTGGCAAACCGCTAAGCGGGCATTGGAGATCGGCCCTGTTTTGGTGCAGGTACCCAGACGCGGATACGTGCCGAGCCTGTCGTGTCAGGGCTGTCGACGAGCAGCGACGTGCGGCACTTGTCATGGGCCGCTTGGTCTTTCGAGTGGCAAAGCCATTGCGTCTTGTACCTGGTGCGGTCGGTTGGCGGGTGACTGGGTGTGTCAGGGATGTGGCGGTCGGCGCCTGCGTGCGATGTCGTTTGGTGAACGCAGAACAGCTGAAGAACTCGGTCGTGCCTTCCCTGGGGTGGTTGTTCGTACATCGGGCCGGGACTCATCGGGGGCGGGTGTTCTAGATGTAGTCGACGATGCGCCAGCCTTGGTGGTGGCGACTCCCGGGGCCGAGCCTCGCGCATTAGGCGGGTATGCCGCGGCGCTACTTCTGGATGGACGCGTGATGCTTGATCGTCCCGACCTTCGGGCTGCCCAGGAGGCGGTGAGCCGATGGTTCGCTGCCATCTCACTGGTGCGCAGCAGCGATGATGGCGGTGCGGTCGTGTTGGTCGCTGATCCACAACTCGCCGCAGTTCAAGCCATCGTTCGGAACGACCCAGTCGGATTCTCCGATCGTGAGCTACTTGAACGTGATGCCGTTCACCTGCCCCCGCACTATCGGGTCGCTGAGTTAACGGGCCAACCACGCGATGTCGCCGATCTCATCGCCCAGACAACACTTCCAGCGCAGGCCCAAATCCTCGGCCCCGTCCCGGTGGTGCGATCCAAGCGTTCAGCCGTGGACGACACCACGGTCCGCGCGTTGGTTGTAGTTGCGTCCAGTCATGGTGCAGAACTCGCCAGCACACTTGCGGCTGGTTCTGCGGTTCGTAGTGCGCGCAAAGAGGGTGCACCGGTGACTGTTCGTATCGACCCGATAGTGCTCGGCTAGGCATTCGTCTCTTTCAGTGCCAGCGACGTGGTCATTGGGGTGTTCACGCTGCTCGCTCACTGGGCTCTAGACTGAGCACGAGTGCGTCAGAGTGACAGCGCGAAGTAGACATCGTGACATCTCACATTGAGTTCATGTTCAAGGAGTAGAGCGCGTGGCCGTCAAGCCCATCCGATTGTTCGGGGACCCAGTTCTGACGACGCCGGCGGCGGCCGTGGAGACCTTCGATAAGGAACTCCGCAAACTCGTCAAAGATCTGACCGACACGATGCTTGAGGCTCCAGGATCAGGGTTGGCCGCTCCACAACTCGGGGTAAGTCTGCGCGTTTTTACCTATGACGTTGATGACGAGATTGGGCATCTGATCAACCCTAGTTTGGATCTTTCCGACGAAACCGTCGAAGGCGACGAAGGGTGCCTGTCCGTTCCCAATCTCGCTTTTAACACGCGCCGATCACTGCGAGTGGTCGCCAAAGGTATGAACATGTGGGGTGAGCCGGTTGTCTTGGAAGGTACAGACTGGCTCGCACGCTGCGTCCAGCATGAAACCGATCATCTTGACGGGATTATGTTTATCGATCGCCTCGATACCGAGACGCGCAAAGAAGCGATGAAAGCAATCCGAGAGGCGGAGTGGTTCGGCGAGAACGCTCCCGTTGTAAAACTGTCACCACATTCGATCTCTGAGCGATGGTTGTGAACGAACACTGATGCGTCTGGTTTTTGCCGGCACCCCGCAAACCGCGCTTGCATCTTTGGAAGCGCTCATAGAGTCGAGCCACGACGTCGTAGCGGTGGTGACCCGACCAGATGCGCCAGCAGGACGAGGGCGGGTGTTGACCGAATCACCTGTTGCTGCCAGGGCGAAGGAGCACGGGATCGCTGTCTTAACCCCGACGCAGCCATCGGATCCAACATTCTTGACACAGCTCGCCGAGTTCGAGCCAGATTGCTGTCCGGTTGTCGCATACGGGGGATTGCTGCCGAAGGCGGCGCTTGAAATCCCTTCTCGCGGTTGGATAAACCTGCACTTCTCCATCTTGCCGGCGTGGCGAGGTGCCGCACCCGTCCAGCATGCGATTTTGCATGGTGACGATGTCACTGGCGCAACAACGTTCTTGCTCGAAGAGGGTCTAGACACAGGCCCGGTGTTAGGAGTTGTCACCGAATCAATTCGGTCAACAGATACCTCGGGCGAACTCCTTGCTCGGCTTTCGCAGACGGGGGCACACCTACTTGTGTCGACCCTCGATGCGATGGCAGTTGGCGCACTTGTGCCTGTTGCACAAAGTGGTGACGGCGTAAGCCATGCTCCAAAACTCACAACTGCTGACGCGCGCATCGACTGGACTCAGCCAGCATTCGGTATCGATCGCAAAATTCGTGCCTGCACCCCTGAGCCGGGAACATGGACGATGTTTCGTGGCGAACGACTTGGTGTCGGTCCGGTGCGAGTTGAACTGCTCACCGATCAGGAGCCAAGCATTGCGCCAGGTGAGGTCGTTGCAGAGAAGTCGAGAGTTCTGATCGGCACAGCGACTGCTCCAGTCATTCTCGGTGAAGTTAAGCCCGCAGGTAAGAAGCACATGAGTGCGGCGGACTGGGCACGTGGAGTTCGTATCGAGCAGGGTGAGTTGGTTAACTGATGGAGTCTTCAGATCGCACTGGAAATCGTCCGGTGCAATGGCGAGCAGATAGACGCGCCGCAGATCCAGTGCGCATGGTTGCGTATGAGGTGTTGCAGGCGGTTACCCAAGAAGAGGCTTATTCGAATCTTGTTTTGCCCGTCGTGATTCGCGAGGCTGAACTTGAGGGACGTGATGCTGGCTTTGCAACCCACCTCACGTATGGAACCTTGCGTTGGCAAGGATTTCTAGATGAAGTGATTTCGTCGGCCAGCTCGCGTCCTCTAAACGAGGTAGATCCACATGTGCTGACTCTGCTGCGGCTTGGCGCTTTTCAGATGATGTTCATGCGGGTGCCACCCCATGCCGCTGTAGCCGAAACAGTTCAGTTGACGCGCGTAGTTGCAGGGGAGTCGCGCACGAAGTTTGTGAATGCCATCATGCGCCGCATCGGCGAACGCAGCGTTGATGAGTGGGTTGCGCTGGTTTCACCCAAAGCTTCACACGATCCCGTCGCGCACTTGTCGGTTGCTCAATCACATCCGCAATGGGTTGTTCGCGCACTAGCCGAGTCGTTGTCAGCATGGCGGATCAAGCAGGGTCAGCCACCGGCCACGTGGGTTGAGGTTGAAGACTTGCTCATTGCTAATAACGAACCGGCTGACGTCACTCTGGTAGCTCGTCCAGGTCGTGCGGACGCTGGTGAGATAGCTCGTCGTTACAACGCCGAACCGGGTAAGTATTCCCCTTACGCCGTGTCACTCGGCTTTGGTGCACCATCAGAGCTGCCTGAGGTGCGCTCAGGTGACGTTGGCGTTCAAGATGAGGGCAGTCAACTGGTTGCACTGGCCTTCACGCGAGCAGAAGTGGTTGGTACCGATCAGTTGTGGCTCGATATGGCCGCAGGTCCGGGTGGTAAGGCAGCTATCTTGGCTGGAGTCGGTGCCGAGAGGGGTGCGCGCCTGATCGCCGCGGATCAATCTGAACATCGCGCCTTCCTCGTGGCGCAAACACTGGCGGGATCACCGGGTAGCCATCTCACCGTCGTGGCGGACGGACGGGAAGGCCCGTGGCAGCCGGACAGCTTTGATCGAATCTTGCTTGATGCGCCGTGCACTGGTCTTGGGGTGATCCGACGTCGGCCCGAATCTCGATGGCGCCGTTCAACGGTCGATGTTGGAGTTCTTGCAGGATTACAGCGCGAACTTCTCGGTGCAGCACTTGCCGCAGTACGGGTGGGTGGAATTGTTGGATACGCCACCTGCTCGCCGCATCTGGCGGAAACTGAACTCGTTGTCGACGATGTTTGCGAGCGATTCAACGTCGAACGAATTGACACGCGATCCTTGTTGCCCGAGGTTAACGACCTGGGTGCCGGTCCGGACCTGCGGCTGTGGCCGCACATCCATGGCACGGACGGAATGTATCTAGCGCTGCTGCGCCGTCTCTAAAAGTTCGTCGTTCCCATGGGGTGCGATTGGCTCGATGTAAGAGCCGGGATCTGACGTAGCCACGACAACCGTGTTACGTCCAGCGCGCTTAGCCTCGTGCAGGGCCCGGTCAGCGGCTTCGGATACGTCGTGAAGTCCGGGGGAGTGGTGAGTGTCTGCCACGCCAATGCTGACCGTAACGCGTAGATCGGGGGCGACCAGATGCCATGGGTGTTCCTCAACAGCGCGACGAATTCGCTCGCTAGCTAGGGCGGCTTCTTCAACCGTGTTCTCAGGCATGGCAATCAGGAACTCTTCGCCGCCGTGGCGGGTAACCCGGTCTGACGAGCGCGTCACCTCTTGCAAGATCACGGCGAACCGACGAAGAACCTCGTCACCCACTTCGTAGCTGTAGCCGTCGTTGATGAGTTTGAAGTTGTCGATGTCTGCCAACGCGATTGCGACAGGATGGTTGTAACGCTCACCCGTCGCGATCATGATCGGCAATTCGTGAAGTGAGAACCGGCGATTGTGCAGACCTGTCAACGGATCACGAACGGCGTTCTCTGCGAGTTCGCCGATCAGTCTTCGCTGCTGTGCTAAGGCTTGCTGCAGTTCGTCGGTGCGATCAGCGACGCGTCGCTCAAGTTCGACATTGAGTTGCTCCAATGCCCTGGTAGACCGGTCCGCACGGAGCATCTCTTGGCGTAGCCCGCTCACCCCTAAGAGGGCCGACAGCAAGATAGCGGCAAGAAGTGCGAACATGCACAGGATGATTTCCGTTCCTGTGATCGGCGCCGCTGGTGGAAACGCGACGGTGCCCACCACTCCAACGCCAACGGACAGAGCAGCAACGCCGATAATTCCGCGCGTGGACAACATCGCTCCGGCTAAGGCGACAGGTGCCAGGAGAAAAAGTGCACCGAGCCGCGCGTCGTGATGCGAGCTCATTGTGATGGCCTGCGCGATGGGCCTAGCAATGAAAAAGATCGCTAAGCCGAGATTAACGCGGCCGTTTTTTATGAAGAAGATTGCTAATCCGCATGCGATCGCTACTTCTAGCAGGGTGAGGGCGACGTCGTCCTCACCGACGATGTGATCAACAAGGGTCAGAACGGCTGCGGTGACGAATACTCCGAACAAGATCAACAGAGCGTTGCGGGCTCGCCAGCGTTCGGCAGAGTCATCACTGTTGATCGTGAAGAAGCCATTTATCGGCGACGCCACGTGTTCCCCCTTTCCGCAGCCCTAGTTAGCCTTACCTTACCTAACTCACAATGTGTATGCACAGTGACACGCAGAGTGATTAAGGCATGTCGCAGAGATAACTCTCCGGCCCAATGCAACGTTCCCACTAGCCTTATCGGCATGGGAGTTCAGATTTCACCAAGTATTTTGTCCGCTGATTTTGCGAACCTCGCGGCCGAGTGTGAACGGGTCGCTGGCACCGCGGATTGGCTGCATGTGGATGTAATGGACAACCACTTTGTTCCTAACCTCACGCTGGGGCTCCCCGTTGTGGAGCGGCTCCTCGCCGCCGTCACTACACCGGTAGATTGCCATCTCATGATCGAAGATCCAGACCGTTGGGCACCGGCATATGCCGAGGCCGGAGCCGCTTCGGTTACTTTTCACGTTGAGGCCGCGGCCGCACCTATTCGGCTAGCTCGGGCCTTGCGCTCGGCTGGAAGTCGGGCTGGAATGGCGCTCAAGCCGGCGACCCCCGTCGAACCATACGCGGATCTGCTCCCCGAGCTGGACATGCTGTTGATCATGACGGTTGAACCGGGATTCGGCGGACAGAAGTTCCTCGACGTCGTCGTGCCCAAGATTCGTCGGGCACGCGAGCTCATTAAGGGCAGAGATCTAGACCTCTGGCTGCAGGTAGATGGTGGTGTTTCGGCGCAAACAATTGAGATCTGCGCCGAGGCAGGGGCGGATGTCTTTGTTGCCGGTAACTCGGTCTACGGCGCCGCGGATCCCGCCGAAGCTATTCGGAAATTGAATGAACTGGCCTCTACTGCGACCGCATCGAGCTGGTGGTGTCACTAATCGAGCTAGGCGGATCACTCGTTGGGTGTAGGTAGTTGCCATGTCCAGCTGGCCGTGGAGTTACACTCAGCGTGTACGAGCAACTGCTCGCGCGTCCCGGGGTCGGTGTAATTCCGAACCGGCGGTGTAGCCCGCGACCCGACTACCTCGTGTAGTCGGTGGATTCGGTCAACCGCGTTCATCTGAACGTGGCCATCCGAAGCCGACGGTTAAAGTCCGGATGGGAGGCGACGCGCGCGGTCTGTGATCGGCGTGCGCATCTGCGTAGGCCGACGCTGCCACGCGACGCTTCCGCCGGGTCACGACCGATCGAAGGACGGGTCATGACGGCGCTATCGCACGAGGTGGACGCTATGCGTCGTGCCCTGCTGCTTGCCGCTGAGCCGCAGACTCAATTCCGCGGTAATCCTCGAGTCGGCGCAGTAATCCTGTCGTCATCGGGTGAGATCCTCGGCCAGGGTGCGCACCGAGGAGCCGGCTCATCGCACGCCGAGGTCAGCGCACTGGCTGACGCAACTGAATCGACTGTTGGTGCCACCGCCGTAGTCACCCTTGAACCCTGCGCACACACCGGACGTACCGGACCCTGTGCCGAGGCCCTCATCTCCGCAGGTATCTCGCGCGTGGTTTTTGCCCAGTCTGATCCGAATCCTGTTGCCTCGGGAGGTGCTCGACGTTTGCGTGAAGCGGGTATCGCTGTCGTTGAAGGTGTCCTCGCTCAAGAGGCTCTGAAACTCAATGAGGTGTGGACGTTCGCGGTGACGCATCAACGCCCGTACGTCACCTGGAAAGTCGCGACAACCCTTGACGGGCGAATCGCGGCCACTGACGGGTCTAGTCGATGGATCACCGGCGAACAGGCACGCGCTGACGTACACGAATTCCGTCGCACCGTCGACGCAGTTCTTGTTGGACATGGAACGGTCATCGCTGACGATCCACACTTGACCGTTCGTCTTGACGGTCAAGTCCT
>JBAXUN010000059.1:0-14814 GCA_037129655.1 Actinomycetes bacterium | reverse complement strand
TACATCCGGGCGATGTAGCTTTCAAGTTCGGACGCCTCAACCCGCCACTGGCCGCGGCCACCAATTTTGATGGCCGGTAACTCACCACTTCGCACCAGTGCATACGTCTGCGAAGCAGAGATGTTCAATGTCTCGGCGACGTCAGCCAACGTCAGAAATCGTGAACCCACAGGGTTATCTTTGCACTTGCGACACCCACACGGACGAATCATGACGCGCATGTGGATAGGGATTCGGGTGAGGCTGGCCTCATGAGTCCATTACTGACAACGCGCACACCACCGTCATCATCGACGGCCCCACCTCCTGCGGCCATTGCCGCGCGGACCCCGAGTCGATTCGCGACGCACCGTAAAGATGTTCGCCTCTACATCGGTCTGGCACTTGTGCTTGGCTCGATGTTGGGTGGTGCCAAAGTCATTGCGTCTTCGGACACCAGAGCGCAATTGTGGACAGCTGAATCCGACCTCGCGGCCGGCACCACATTGCGCATGGATGATCTGCGTGCGGTGTCCGTTGGAGTTGATGATCCATCGTCGTATGTGGATAGCGCGACGAGCCTCGTTGGCAAAGTTCTACGACGCCCAGTAGGCGCTGGCGAACTCATCGGCTCAGCCGCTGTGGCTGACGCCATTGCGACCAAGCGTCGGCTCGTGACGATCGCTGTCGATCCCTTACATTCGCCGCCGGGGCTTGCTCGAGGTGAGCGCGTTGATGTTTATGTGACTCCAGCCGACTCAGCAGCTGGCCCAATACCGCCGACCTTGATGCTCGCGGGCGCGCTGGTGGCTGATCCGGGTGCAACTGATGCATCCGGATCGGGACAACTTGGGGTTGTGGTCGATGTTGCAACAACAGATGCAGCCAAGGCCGTCGAGGCTGCGCGTGGGGGTCAGGTGGATGTTGTTCGTGTCGGGGAGGGGCAGTGAGTATTCCTGTTCTTGTGCTGCTCGGCCCGACTTCGTGGGAGGGCTCATTTGTTGCGGGTCTAGCGCATCCGGCAAGTCGCGTCGATGTCGTGCGTCGCTGCGTCGACACTGCTGATTTGCTGGCAGCAAGTGCCACGGGTGTTGCCAGCATCGCGATCGTCGGTGCTGACGCGCCCCGACTTGACTGTGACGTACTTTCGCGGGTTGCCGAAAGCGGAGTGAAGGTGATCGCCGTGACGAGTCGCGGTGACGATGCTGCGCTTGATCGGATGGTGTCTTGGGATGCCGATGACATTGTGACGGTTGACGAGCGAGATCTTGGTGCCACGGTGAGTGCGGCAATTGCCGCCGTGCATAGGCTCACGCTGGCTTCCTCCAGCGCTGCGAGCGCTGACATCGAGCCGGTCCATCGGATTCGATCGGATGTCGAACCTGGGGCATCGTCGGTCATTGCTGTTTGGGGCCCTGCAGGTTCACCAGGGCGAACATCAGTTGCCATCGGCCTTGCCGACGAAATGTCACGTGCCGGGCATCGAACGATCCTCATCGACGCGGATACGTGGTCGCCCTCGTTGGCTCTGGCACTTGGTCTTGCAGACGATGGTGCGGGTCTTGCTTCGGCCTGTCGACGCGCACTGTCTGGATCCCTAGATGAACGCAGTTTCGACGGCATTCTTCGTCCGATCAATAGCCGGCTTCGGGTCCTAACCGGTATTGGTCGGTCTGGGCGTTGGACGGAGGTGCGCCGGTCGGCATTGCTCACCGTGATCGCCAGGGCTCGTGCGATCAGCGATGTGGTGGTTATTGACTGTGGCTTTTCGATCGAGTCTGACGAGGAGTTGGTCTTCGATACCGCAGCGCCGCGTCGTAATGCGTCGACCTTTGTATCGCTGGAGCAGGCGACAGACGTCGTAGTCGTCGGGCTAGCAGACCCGATTGGTTTGGTGCGCTTGGTCAATGGATTATCAGAGCTTGATGAAGTGGCGTCGGAAGGACGGCGGCATGTTGTTGCTAACCGGGTGCGCGAATCGATGTTGGGCCGCAAGCCGCAGGAGGCGGTCGCCGACGTACTTCATCGGCATGCTGGGCTAGAGACGGTGTGGTGCATTCCGGAGGATGCGTCAGGCTACGACAAAGCAGTCCGTGAAGGCTGCACACTGGCGGAGGTCGCACCGGAGTCGCCGGCGCGGTCGGCCATCCAATCGATCGGGGCTGCGCTCGTGTCCGCGTCAGAACCTATGTCGTTACCCGCGTGAGTACCTCTGCGCGACCACTTATGCAGGGCGGTACGGGGTCAGCACGCCGCGAGCGATGGTGCGGATGTGGACATCGTCGGGCCCATCAACAATGCGCAGTGTTCGCGCGTGGGCATACATCGCGGCCAGTGGTGTGTCTGAGCTGACGCCCGCACCACCATGTGCCTGAATCGCCATATCAATGACGGAGCAGGCGACCCGAGGCACGACGACTTTGATAGCGCTCACTTGCTGACGCGTTTGAGGATCGGCGGTGCCCTTGTTGTCGACCAACCATGCCGCCTGCAACACCAGGAGTCGGGCTTGGTCGATGGCGAGGCGTGCTTCGGCGATATTCGTTTGTAGTGCGCCATGTTCGGCGAGTGGTCGTCCGAATGTCGACCGCGCCCACGCGCGTGAACAGGTCAGATCCAGTGCCCGTTCGGCCATTCCCAACGCGCGCATACAGTGATGGATTCGACCAGGCCCAAGTCGAGCCTGCGCAATCATGAATCCGTCACCTTCGTTGGCGATCACGTTGCTGACGGGCACGCGTACGTTGTTGTAGTCGATCTCGCCGTGACCATGCTGATCGTGATTGCCGAACACCGTGAGATCCCGAACGACAGTGACTCCGGGGGTGTCCATTGGCACCAGGACCATTGACTGCTGACGGTACTTGTCTGCGTTCGGGTCGGTCTTACCCATGACGATGAGTACTGCACATCGCGGATCAAGTGCGCCGGTTGTCCACCACTTGCGACCGTTGATGACGTATTCATCTCCATCGCGAACAATGGATAGGCGAATGTTCATCGCATCGCTGCTGGCCACATCGGGCTCGGTCATGGAAAAGCCAGAACGAATCCGCCCGTCGAGCAGGGGCTCGAGCCATTGATGTTTCTGCTCGGGAGTGCCAAACATGTGTAGCACTTCCATGTTGCCTGTGTCAGGGGCCGAGCAGTTCAATGCCTCCGGCGCGATGTCTTGGGACCATCCGGTGATCTCAGCTAGACCGGCATACTCCGTAACGGAAAGTCCAGATTCGTCGGGCAGGAATAGATTCCACAGTCCCCGCGAACGAGCTGCTGTCTTGAGATCCTCAACGATCGCGGGCAGTTCATGTGTTCGGCCAGCAGCGATGAGTTGGTTTCGTTGAGCCGCGTAGACAGGTTCGGCTGGCATAACGAATTCGCTCATGAACTCGCGCAAGTTGGCTGTCACTTCGATGGCACGCGCGGATGGGGTGAGGTCCATGAGTAGATCCCATCACGTCGCGGGCAATGTGGGTAGCGCTAGGGTCAAGTCGTGCACGTATCTGACGACCTTGTGGCTTTAAGCCGGCTCGAACCTTGGCTTAACGATCATGGAATCTTGTCTGGCTCTGAATCGCTGCGCGTGCAGCCGCTCGGCGAAGGGCACAGCAATCTGACCTTTGTGATTGAGCGCGGATCACAGGCCGCGGTTCTGCGTCGACCACCGCGCGGGCCGTTACTGCCGACCGCCCACGATGTTGTTCGCGAAGCCAGGATCATGGGATTGGTACGCACACACGTTCCAGTGCCTGAAGTCTTCGGAATCTGTGAAGATGACGCGGTCATTGGCGCCCCCTTTTATGTGATGGAGCGGGCACCTGGCGCAGTGGTGCGAGATGCGCTTCCGGATTTTCTTGACGGGGTAGCCGGGGTAGATCAGCGACGCGCGGTCGGGCTCGACCTGGCGCACGTACTGGGCAAAATTCACACCACTGCGTGGCAGCCGCTCGTTGATGCTGGAGTCGGACGACCGTCGGGATACATAGAACGTCAGATGCGACGCTGGACTGGACAGCGCGAGGGTGTGCAGGTGGCGGTGGCAGCCGCCGGCGGCACAGCCCGCGAGCTACCCGACTACGACGCTGTCCGCGATTGGTTGGTCGCGAACATGCCGTCCGCCGTCGAACCCGCGTTGGTTCATGGCGACTACAAGTTAGATAACGTACTGGTTGTGCCTCCCGCAGATGGTGAATTGGCGCGCATCAGTGCGGTGATCGACTGGGAAATGGCAACGGTCGGCGACCCGCGTGCAGACCTCGGCTACCTTCTTTCGTTTTGGCCGGAAATGGGCGAAACCGTTCCCCTTACTGAACTCGTGACCCAGGCCTCAGGTTTTCCGTCGCGTGACGAGATGGTGCACGTGTGGGAGACGACAACGGGACGCGAGGCCGGTGACACCCGCTGGTTCGTCACGCTAGCCATCTGGAAGTTGGCGATTCTTTTGGAAGCTAGCTACTACCGATTCCTGGCTGGAACGGCCGATGATCCATTTTTTGCCAAACTTGATCAAGGAGTTCCGGCATTACTTCGACGAGCGCGAGAGGTAACAGGTGCCTGACAACGTACTGGCTGGATTGATTGTCGACTGGGGCGGAGTGCTCACTGGTCCGATGCGCGGGGTCGTCGAATCGTGGGCGCAGAAAGACGGCATTGACCTCGATACCTACTCCGCGTCCATGTCCGGCTGGTTCGGTGAACCGGTGGGACAGGAGGCCCTGCTCAATCCCATTCACGCACTTGAACGAGGTGAGATGGCGCTGCCAGATTTCGAGGTGATGTTGGCAGCGGAAATGTCTCGTCGCTCTGGTCGAACGTACGAGTCGGATGGACTCCTCTCCAGAATGTTCGACAATTTTGAACATGCACACGATATGAACGCTTTGGTTCGTCGCGCCAGGGAGCGTGGGATTCGCACAGCATTGCTTTCCAACTCCTGGGGAAACGACTATCCGCGCGATGGTTGGGACGACATGTTTGACGTCGTGGTGATCTCCGGCGAAGTCGGAATGCGTAAGCCCGAATCGCGAATCTACGAGCACACTCTGGAGTTACTCGGAATGACTGCGGCGCAGTGTGCCTTCGTTGATGATCTGCCGCATAACGTTGCTGCGGCAGTCAATGTGGGGATGGTGGGCGTCCGGCACCTCAGCTATGAGGGCACGCTGGCCGAATTGCAAGCTTTATTTGACGTAGACCTGTCCTAGTCAATTCTGACGAAGGTGACGTTTGCGCCTATGCCATGACACGATGGGACACAAGGCACACGTGCGCTAGTCATTTTTTTGTGGTTCGGGCGGAGGGGATGACGCTGATGGTGGATCGCTTAAGTCCTCTCGACGTCTCTTTCCTCTACCTCGAAGAGCCGACTACGCCAATGCACGTGGGTGGCGTGGTGCTTTTCCAGGCGCCCGAAAAAGGTTTTGATCTCGACCGGCTGACCCGGTTGATTGAGACTCGAATCGGCTTGGTGCCGCGTTACCGGCAAAAAGTGAAATGGGTTCCAGGGCGTATTGCTAATCCCGTGTGGATTGACGATGAAGAGTTCGATGTTCACTTTCACGTTCGCCGCTCAGCCCTGCCGAAGCCAGGCACCGATGACCAGCTCAAAGAACTCGTCGCACGCATCATGTCGCGCCCGCTCGACCGTAATCGGCCGTTATGGGAGATGTACCTGGTCGAAGGTTTGTCCGGTGGCCGCTTTGCAATTTTGTCCAAGACACATCACGCGATGGTTGATGGCGCCGGCGCACTTGATATCGGTCAGGTGATTTTGGATCTGACTCCTGAGCCTCGCATGGTCGAGTTTGACCCATGGAATCCGCGGCCGGAGCCGAGTGATGCCGATCTGGTCAGCGATGCGCTGACTGAAATGGTGCGTAGCCCGGCCGTTGCATTTGATGCGGTTCGAACTGGTGCGGACGATATGCGCGAAACAGCTGAGCGGTTTGGGCGCCGCGCGGCCGGCCTCGCGGCAGCGGCGCTCACGATGGCTCGTCCACCGTCAAACAATCCGTTGAATCGTTCGATTGGTGAAGCCCGCCGTTATGGGATGACGAACGCTCGCCTTGCTGATCTTAAGGCGATTCGTAAGGCGCACGGTGGAACCATCAATGATGTTGTCCTGACGGTGGTTGCAGGCGCACTACGTGAGTGGATGCAAACGCGCGGTGAGTCGGTCACATCGATGACGCAGGTCCGAGCGCTCGTTCCGACAAGTGTGCGCGCGGGCGAAGAGGGTTCGGGAAACCACATCGCCGCGTTCCTAGTTGACCTGCCGGTGGGTGAACCGCGTGCCGTGGTGCGTCTGCACCGGGTGAGTTTTGAAATGGATCAGTTGAAGTCCACCGGACAGATGGTCGGTGCTCAGGCTCTTGTTGGGGTTGCAGGATTTGCACCGCCCACATTGCACTCACTCGGTGCTCGAGCAGCGAGTGATTTATCGCGACGAATGTTCAATCTGGTCGTGACCAATGTGCCTGGCCCCCAACTACCGCTTTACGCTGATGGTGCATTGATGCTGGCCGCGCATCCGGTAGTTCCACTCGCCAAGGGGCAGGCACTCTCGATCGGTGTGACGTCCTACAACGGCGGCATGTTCTTTGGACTCAACGCTGATCGCGATGCAATGGCCGATGTCGATGTCTTAGCCGAATGCATTAACTCTGCGATTGATGAACTCCTTGAGACAGTGCCAGATGAGATTCGCTCGGCGGCTGGCGCTACGCCTCGAACCGTCGATGCTGACGCGGTTGATGTTGAAGCTGTGCTTGATCTTTCCGATGATTCCCATGACATTCCGGTTGTGAACGATTCCTTAGATGTCGCTACTCCCGCCAGTGAGTCGATCCCAGAGATGGTGAAAGCCGCCGATGCCGATGCCGATCCTGATACTGGGATGCCGAGTTCATCGTCGACCGACACCGTAAACAAGAAGAAGAAGCAGAAAAAGGCGAAGTCTAAGAACAGGGCTAAATCTGAGCTGGCGGACGATTCTGGCAAGGCCAAGGCGAAGAAATCCGGTGCATTGGGCGCGCCAGCTCCGCTACCCGTTGGTGATATTGAACTTCTTGAACCATCTCAAAGCGCGTCGGCGGCTTCCGTTGTTCCTGTTCGTCCACGTCAGGTCACCTCGGCGGCCTCACGAAGCCTGGTTTCGCGTGGCAGCAATGAACTGCGCACTAATCCGGTGATCCGCGGCTCATCTATCGAGCCGTAATCCAGGTTCGCTCACTAGGTAGGGCATGCTGGTCATGTGCGCATTTACCTTCCTATGACCATGCAGGGATTGCGCGGCCTTCATCAGGACGCTCGCCTGGCTCCGGCTCCACGTATGGGGCATGCGGTAACCGACGAGTACCGGGATTTGACACCCGACGTTGATGAGGAAGAACGCGAATACCTTGTGCTGATGGCTGCATGCGTTGAGTCCCTCCAGATGATCGCGACATCGGGGGACACTCCTCGTCGCATAGTCGTGTCGGCTGATGTGGATGCTGCCCATGTGCACCCACGCGCTGGTTCACCAACGGCCGTTGAGGTTTCGACCGAGATCACTTTGCGTCAATGTTCGTCCGTTCACAGCGATGAGTCCGATGCTGAGCCAGATGTGTCAGCGGCCGTTATCGCAATGAGGTCCTCGTCGGGTGTCGATGGCTCGGCGCCGGCCGCGACAGATGTGTTAGATCCTCTTATCGATCGGGAACTTCTTTGGTTCGCAACACAGGAAATTCCCGAAGTACTCACCTAACGCAGATTGACTGATAAGGAGTCCGACGTGGACGCAGCAACTCACCCGCCGCTTCCGATCAATGAGCCGATCAGGTCGTATGGCCCAGGCTCTGACGAGCGGATCCGACTTGAGGAAGTACTGACGTCCCTTCGGACGAACGAACGTGAGCTCACCTGCACGATTGGTGGTAAGCAGCGGCAAGGTTCAGGCCCGGAGTTCGTCACTGTTTCACCACATGAGCACTCCCGGGTCCTCGGCCGTGGTCGCGGTGCGACGCATTCGGAGGCGCACGCCGCACTCGACGCTGCCGTGACGGCGGCGGCTGGGTGGCGCGAGACCAGTTATGACGATCGTGCTGCCATCTTCCTGAAGGCCGCTGACCTGCTGGCCGGTCCATGGCGCGACACCCTTAATGCCGCCACGATGTTGGGTCAATCCAAGACGGCCTATCAAGCAGAAGTCGATGCCGCTTGTGAGTTGATCGACTTTTGGCGATTCAACGTGGCGTTTGGCCACCAGATTCTGGGAGAGCAACCAATCTCATCCCCGGGGGTTTGGAATCGAGCAGACCACCGACCACTCGAAGGCGTGGTGTACGCGATCACGCCGTTCAACTTCACCGCTATTGCGGGAAATCTTCCAACTGCCCCAGCGCTTATGGGCAATGTAGTTGTTTGGAAGCCGGCGCAGACGCAGCAGTTCGCCGCGCACCTTTTGATGAGACTTCTAGAAGAGGCGGGCCTGCCACCCGGAGTCATTAATATGGTTACCGGCCATGGTGCCGACGTAAGCGATGTGCTGCTTGCGTCACCCGATCTCGCTGGAATCCACTTCACCGGTTCGACTCCGGTCTTCCAACACCTCTGGTCGACTGTTGGTGCCAACATTTCAAACTACCGTTCGTACCCGCGGATCGTTGGCGAGACGGGAGGCAAGGATTTTGTCGTTGCCCACCCTTCAGCAGACCCTGATGTGCTTCGCACCGCTCTGATTCGGGGTGCCTTTGAATACCAAGGACAGAAGTGTTCGGCTGCCTCGCGCGCGTACATTCCGCGATCAATCTGGGCACAACTTAAACCCGAACTGATCGAGTCAGTCAACGCGCTAAGTCAAGGATCGGTTCTCGATTTCAACAACTTTATGTCGGCGGTTATTGACCAACGTGCCTACGATCGAGTTTGCGGGGCAATTGATCGCGCGGCGGCGGATCCGAACGCAACGATTATTGCGGGTGGATCGTATGACGACTCCGAAGGTTGGTTTATCCGCCCGACCGTCGTTGAGTGCATTGATCCGACATCGGAATACTTCACGACCGAATACTTCGGCCCATTCTTAGCCGTGTACGTATACGAGGATGCGGATTTTGTTGAGACCCTTCGTCAACTCGAGTCGGTCGCTCCCTACGCATTGACCGGATCGATCATCGCCCAAGATCGTGAGGCGGTTGCGTACGCGACAAGCGAACTGCGCTTTGCTGCAGGCAATTTCTACATCAATGACAAGCCGACAGGGGCGGTTGTTGGGCAGCAGCCATTTGGTGGCGGGCGAGCCTCTGGCACCAATGACAAGGCCGGGGCCCCTCAAAATCTACTGAGGTGGACGTCGACGCGATCCATTAAGGAAAACTTCGTACCACCCAAGGTGAGTGCGCCGTCGGACTACGTCGGCTGGGGCTACGGCCCTGCCGACACCATGCCCCGGTCCTGACCCAACGCGTAAGCGATGTCTCAGGCCAAGAACTTCTTGGCGACCTTTTCCTCGATCCGTAGGAAATCTTGGATGTTTTCAGCGGCAAACTTTTCAAGCTTTCCGCCGACGAATGGGACAGATGCCTTCACCTCTGCTTTGACCATCACGATCGAACCATCTGGGGTCGGTTCAAGCTTCAGTGGTCCTTCGATGGTCACCGGAGCCCCATCGATTGATACCGAAACGGTTCCTCGACGGGTACCGTCTTGGTCGGCAGGTCCAAATGTGCGGGTCTCGGTTAGCTTCAGAAAGTCACCCACGAGTGCCTTCGCGTATGACGGAAGATCTGCTGGGAGTGCTCGCCGAGAGACGATCGTGGCACCTCCATCGATCGTCGGTGTAACGCTAATCTCGATATCGGTTCCACCGGTGGCCTCGGCGACCTGCTGTAGATAGTCGCGATTGGTCACCATCGCAAATGCCGTCGTTGGATCTGTCGGAAGCGACAGGCTGGACGACAGATTTGTTGACACGGGGATCCTCCGAGAGTTTGTGATTGAACTACAAGACTGCCTCATTGAACCCACATGTGTCGGCTGACGCCACCCATGAGAGTTAGTGTGTACTTATCACACAACGGCGTGTGTCATTGGCGAGAAAAGGCGAATAGTCGTGCACGACGATCTCGATTCTATCGATAGTCCTATGTCCGACGTGTCGTCCACGGATGCGCTGAATGGTCGCGACGATGCTGTTGCGGTCGAGGGGGCAGATCTCAGCGATGTTGTTGTTGATGCCGTTGACTCCGCTCGTCGCATGGACGAGGCCAAGGACGAACATCTCGATCATGCAATCGATGCTCTTTCGGTGGGGACTGAGACCGAACTCGAAGATCTGGTTCATGAGTACTACCGGCACGTTTCGCCTGACGACATTATTGGTCGGGATCCGAGCGATCTCGTCGGGGCTGTAACGTCCCATCGGCAGACGGCACATGTTCGCCGTGAAGGTACGTGTGTCGTGCGCGCCCACACCCCGACGTCCCACCAACATGGTTGGCACTCTGAGCACACGGTGATCGAAATCGTCACCGATGACATGCCGTTCCTGGTCGATTCGGTGGCCGGTGCTCTAGACATGATGGATCGCCCCATTCACCTGGTGGTGCATCCGCAAATAGCTGTTGTCCGCGATTTCGCTGGCACGTTGTTGCGCACTATCGATGTTGAAACCGGTGCGCTCCCGACCGATGCCATCGTCGAGTCGTGGATGCACGTTGAGATTGAGCGCGAGACAAACCCTGACGACCTAGCCCAGATCGAGCAACAGATTCAGACAGTGCTTCGTTCTGTTCGCGAGGCGGTTGAGGATTGGCCCAAGTTATCCGCCGCTGCCCAGGCTGCGGCTGACGACATTGATACCCACCGTCCCTCCACAGTCGATTCCACCGAGGTCGAAGAGTCGATTGAGTTTCTATGGTGGTTAGTCCGCGATAACTTCACCTTCCTTGGATATCGGGAATACCTGCTGAGCGAATCTGGTGAGTACCTTGATGCCGTTCCGGGGACGGGGCTCGGCATCATGCGTTCGGATCGACCCGCGCAACGTGCACAAACGCCGTTATCGGCCGAGATTGGCCGGCTGGCTCGTGAGCCGCATGTACTGGTGCTGACGAAGGCGAACAGTCGCTCGACGGTTCACCGAACCAGTTACCTCGACTATGTCGGTGTCAAGATGTTCGATGACACAGGCAAGGTTGTGGGTGAGCGTCGATTCCTTGGCCTCTATACCTCTACTGCGTGCAACCAGCCGGTTGACTCCATCCCGCTCATACGTAGCAAAGTACAACGCGTCCTCGATGAATCTGACCTTCGCTTCGACTCTCACTCGTACAAGGATCTCCTTCAAGTGCTCGAGACGTACCCGCGAGACGAGCTCTTCGAGGTCTCCGATGAGGAACTCAAAGCTACGGCGCTGGGTATCTTGCACATGCAGGATCGTCGGCAGGTCCGGTTGTTCTTGCGTCGTGATCGGTACGGACGTTCAGTTTCCTGCATGGTGTATCTGCCACGAGACCGCTACACCACCGCAGTTCGCTTGGAAATGATGGACATTCTGCGTCGAGAGCTCCAGGCTTCATCGATTGACTACACTGCGCGAGTTTCCGAATCGCAACTCGTCCGCCTGCACTTTGTCGTAAGGAGTGCACCGGGCCAGACCCTGCCTATCGTCGACCAAAACAACCTTGAGGTTGCTTTGGCCCAGACAACTCGCTTTTGGCAAGACGTGTTCGTCGACGCACTGAATGAGTCCTGTGACGAGGAGGAAGCCGGCCGACTCCGCCGGATCTTTATGGGGTCCTTCCCGGAGGCGTACAAGGAGGACTTCTCAGCGGCCATTGGTGTCGCGGATGTCATTGTCCTCGATGGGCTCCGACACGATGCTGCATTGGCGTTGAATCTTTACGAGCCAGCGGATGCTGAGCCAGGTGAACGCCGATTCAAGATCTATCGGCGAGGCAGTGAGATTTCTCTGTCGACAGTGCTTCCAGTCCTGCAGAGTCTTGGCGTCGACGTTGTTGATGAACGTCCATATGACATGTCGTTGGACGATGGAACACAACTGTGGCTCTACGACTTCGGGATTAGGATTTTGGGGGGTCCTTCCTTCGATCTGCCCACGCTCAAGGCTCGGTTCGAGGACGCCTTCCGAGCGATTTGGTCGGCGCAGGCCGAGGTGGACAACCTCAACTCGCTTGTAGTCGGTGCTGGTCTGACGTGGCGACAGGTCGTCATCATTCGTGCCTACACCCGGTACCTGCGGCAGGCCGGTACCTCGTTTAGCCAGTTCTACATCGAACGAACCCATACTGCGAATGTCACTATCGCGCGCGCGCTGGTTGCCCTCTTTGAAGCTCGCTTTGATCCTGCTCGTAGTGCCGATCGCGCTGTTGTGGTTGAGGACATCGAAGGCGATATTCAATCTGCGCTCGACGATGTTGCGAGTCTTGATCAGGATCGTATTTTGCGGTCGTTCCTATCGTTGATCTCAGCGACCCTGCGCACCAACTTCTACCAAAATGATCGTGAAGGGCAACGCCACGATTACGTCAGCTTCAAACTCAATCCCGCGCAGATTCCAGACCTGCCGCTACCCAAGCCCAAATTTGAAATCTGGGTGTACAGCCCCCGGGTTGAGGGCGTACACCTGCGCTTTGGTGCCGTCGCTCGTGGTGGATTGCGCTGGAGCGATCGACGAGAGGACTTCCGCACCGAGGTCCTTGGTTTGGTTAAGGCCCAGATGGTCAAAAACGCGGTCATCATTCCGGTCGGAGCCAAGGGCGGCTTCTTCGTCAAGCGGGCACCCGATGCCACCCTGGATCGCGATGCGTGGCTGGCTGAGGGAATAGCGTGCTATCGCATTTTCATCAGTGCGCTGCTTGATATCACCGACAACTTGGTGAATGCGGTTGTTGTGCCGCCTATCGATGTGGTTCGTTACGACACTGATGATCCGTATCTCGTTGTCGCGGCGGATAAGGGCACAGCGACTTTCAGCGATATCGCCAACGACGTCGCCATGTCGTACGACTTTTGGCTTGGTGACGCTTTCGCGTCTGGTGGTTCGGCCGGATACGACCACAAGGCCATGGGAATCACGGCTCGGGGCGCGTGGGAATCGGTTAAGCGTCACTTCCGTGAGCTCGATATCGACACCCAGGCTGAAGACTTCACGGTCGTCGGAGTTGGTGACATGAGTGGTGACGTATTCGGCAACGGCATGTTGTTGTCGGAACACATCAGACTCGTCGCGGCCTTCGACCACCGTCACATCTTCATCGATCCCAATCCGGATTCCGCCCAGACGTACGTCGAGAGGCGTCGACTATTTGATCTGCCCCGTTCGAGTTGGGCAGATTATGACGCCGCGCTCATCAGTGAAGGCGGCGGGATTTTTCCCAGAAGCGCCAAGGCAATTCCGTTGACGTCCGAGATCCGCGAAGTGCTTGATATCAGTGCCGATGTTGAACATATGACCCCGCAGGAACTGATGAAGGCGATCCTGGCAGCCCCTGTTGATCTGCTGTGGAATGGCGGGATTGGCACCTACGTAAAGGCCACGAGTGAAAGCCAGACCGATGTTGGTGACAAGTCCAACGACTCGATCCGTCTCAATGGTTCGCAACTGCGCGCACGTGTGGTCGGCGAAGGCGGAAACCTTGGGTTCACCCAACTTGGGAGAATTGAGGCGGCGCGGGCGGGCGTGAAGTTGAACACCGATGCTATCGACAACAGTGCTGGTGTTGATACCTCTGATCATGAGGTCAACATCAAGATCCTGCTCGATCAAGTCGTTCGCGACGGTCAGTTGACGACCTCGGAGCGAGATGTGTTCTTAGCTGGCATGACCGATGAGGTCGCCGAGCTCGTCCTGAATGACAACTACGCCCAAAACGTGACGTTGGGCAACGATCGGACGCTAGCCATTCAGATGCTGAGTGTGCAGAAGAGGTTTGTCAGAGCCCTAGAAAGTTCGGGACAACTCGAGCGAGCGATCGAGTTCTTGCCCACTGATGCTGACATAGACATGAGGATGTCCACCGGACATGGACTGACATCACCTGAGCTCGCGGTTCTACTCGCCTACGCGAAGATCTCATTGACCACTGAACTAACAGGATCGTCGCTATCCGATGAGCCTTGGTTCGCCTCAGTATTGCGTGACTACTTTCCGGCGCCGATCGTCGAGCGGTATGAAAGTCTTGTGGACGCGCATCCGTTGCGCAGCGAGATCATTACCACTGAGATCGCGAACGACATGATTAACGACGGTGGATCCACATTTGTGTTCCGGGCTGCTGAAGAGACAGGCGCGGGTGCCGTAGAAATCGCTCGTGCGTACACCGTTTCCCGTGAAGTGTTTGGATTGCGCGAGTTTTGGCACAAGATCGACGAGCAGGACAGCAAAATCCCAACGGTGGCGCAAACCGCGATGTATCTCGAGTCACGGCGCTTGCTTGACCGTGCCACGCGTTGGTTCATCATGGCCCGTGGTGGGCGAGTCGATGTTGGTGGTGAGATCGCTCGCATCGGTGACGATCTCAATCGCATGTCGCATCAGGTTCAAGACCTGCTAGTCGGTGTTGAGCACGACCGGTTAGTTCGCCGCGCCGACGAGCTTGTTGCTCTCGGTGCCCCACGTGAGCTGGCCCTGGAAACTGCCTCGTTGCTAGATGCGTACGGACTGCTCGATGTGGCTGAGATTTCGCGGGTGACAGGCACGGACGCCCTCGATGTCGCACGGTTGTACTTCGTGCTGAGTGAGCGCTACGAAGTGGACGTAATGTTGTCGCGCATCACCCAACTTCCCCGCGATGATCGTTGGGGTTCACTAGCTCGGATGGCACTTCGCTC